>CAZIFP010000488.1:0-1501 GCA_964538105.1 uncultured Bifidobacteriaceae bacterium | reverse complement strand
TCCACACCGCGATGCGGCTGGAATCCACGCGGCTCATCTGGCCCGCGCCGGTGCCAAGCGTCCGGCCTTCATCAACGTAAAGAATTGCGTTTGATTTCAAGTGCTTCACCACGCGCCAGCCAAACAGCATGGCCTTCAATTCCTGCACCGTTGGCGCCCGTTTGGTGACGATTTTCAGATCCGCCGCCGTCGTGGTTTCCAAATCGCGCTGCTGAAGCAAAAATGAATCCGCGCCCACGCTGCGCACATCCCACGGCTGCGCAGCCGTCGGGCATTTCACAATTTGCAGCAGCCGGAGATTTTTTTTCTTCTGCAAAATCGCCAACGCCTCCGCAGAAAATTCCGGCGCAACGATCACTTCGCTGAATATTTCCGCGATGGCTTCGGCACACGCGCCGTCGAGCGGCTGGTTCACCGCGATGATACCGCCGAACGGCGCCTGCTTGTCCGTCGCAAACGCCTTGTCCCAAGCTTCGCGCAGGTTTGATCCCTGGCCAACGCCGCATGGATTGGTGTGCTTGAGAATCGCCAGCGTCGCCGCGTCCTCGCGAAACTCCGCGATCAGCGCCGCCGCCGCCGTGAGATCCAAAATGTTATTGTAAGAAAGTTCCTTTCCGTGGAGCTGTTTGAAAAAATCGTGAAACTTGCCGTAAAGCGCGGCGGTCTGGTGCGGGTTTTCGCCGTAGCGCAATGGCTGCGCCAGCGGCACGGAAATGGTCAGCACCTGCGGCAGTGAGTTTTTATCGGCGGCAAATTCTTTTTGCAGATGCGCGGCGATGGCGGCGTCGTAGGCGGCGGTGCGTGCATAGACTTTTGCGCAGAGCTTGCGGCGCAGTTCCAGCGTCGTGTTGCTGTTTTCGGCAATTTGTTTCGCCACTTCCGCATAGTCGAACGGGTCCACCACAACCGTCACGCTGTCGTGGTTTTTCGCCGCACTGCGCAGCATCGAGGGCCCGCCGATGTCAATGTTTTCAATGGCATCGTGCAGTTTCACGTCCGGCTTGGCGACGGTGGCCTCGAACGGATACAGGTTCACCACCACGAGATCAATCGGTGTGATGGCGTGCTGCTGGACCGCCGCCTCGTGCGTTTCGTTGCCACGAATGAAGAGCAGCCCGCCATGAACTTTCGGGTGCAGCGTCTTCACGCGGCCGTCGAGCATTTCGGGAAAGCCGGTGTGTTCGCTGATGTCCTTCACGGCGAGGCCGGCTTCGCGCAAAGTTTTGGCAGTGCCGCCGGTGGAGATGATTTCGATTCCCGCCTGCGCGAGAACCTGAGCGAAGGGAATTAAGCCGGTTTTGTCCGAGACCGAAATGAGCGCGCGTTCAATTTTTGCCATGAGCGGACAAAATCCTAGAATTTTGCCGCCGCCGCAATCTCAAATCACGGCTTCGCGTTTTGGTTTTGGACGATTTCCACGCCGATGGCGCGTTCGAATCGCGCACGCGCGGCGTCGTAATCGTGCAACGCCTGCACCTGCGTGCTGCGCGCCTGGGTGAGC
>CAZIFP010000487.1:0-1507 GCA_964538105.1 uncultured Bifidobacteriaceae bacterium | reverse complement strand
CGAACGATGGCCAGCCGCGGATCATCCTTCAAGACCTGGCTGTGACAGTTCATGCAGGTCGAGGCCGCCGGGATGTTCGAGAACCAGGATTTTTCCACGGTGCTGTGACAATAACGGCAATCCACCCCGAGTTGCCCCGCGTGAATCGCGTGGGAAAACGGCACGGGCTGGATCGGCTCGTAGCCGACGCGCGTGTTTTTGGGCGTGCAATAAACCGTCACGCCCGCAGCCACCAAACCACCCGCCAGCGCAAGGCCGATGGGCAGCAGAAACGGTATCTGGTTGGTCCACTTGGGAAAAATCACTGGCTTCTCAAAAATGCACGCCGGAAACTTCCGGCGCGCGGCAGAATGATTAAACATCTGCCCGCCTCCACGCAAGAAAAGTTTGTGAAAAAAATCACTTGCGCTTCTTTGTCAAAGCCGGAACCGGTTAAAATTGGCGGAAATTGGCAGGGACGCCGCGCTGTTGTAGAGTATCAAGACATCGGTAACAGATTGAATTTAAGCCCGGACAAAACCAGGACTGACCTCTTTCTGCGAGCGTTGCCACCATGAACGCCAGCCTTCGGCAAACTCAATCCAAGCCCACCCCGCCAGGGCTGCAAAAAGCTGCGTGACGTCGCTGCGCCCCAGCGTAAACCCGGGAATCAGACAGCGGTTTCCGCAGTTGCTCCGGCCAAGCGCGTTCACACGACGGCGGCGGCGCGCAATGCTCGCGAAACGGCGGTTGTAAGCCCGCATGAGATGGAACACCGGACGGGACACCGGCACGGTGAACGGCGGTGTCAGCAGGGCGCGCGGGCCGAATTTGAAAGGCTGCGAGACGATGCCAAGGTAATACATTCCCAGATCAAGCCGGAACGCGAGGCTCATCAAGTCCCACTCGCCCATGTATTCGTATTTGTCCTTGTAAACCGCTTCGAACCACGAGCGGTGGCTCAGCGCAAAATCGCGGTTGTGGGACGCGATGCGTCCGGCCATCGGCTCGCCGTGGCGCTGCGCGGTGATCAACTCCGCCGCTGCGCTGGTGGTGAATGAAATCCAATCCATGCCGGGGCTGTAAAACGGATCCATGAACGCGGCGGCGTCTCCCACAAGCACGAACCCGTCGCCCGCAAAGGTGGTGCTGTAATACGCGAGGTTCTTGCGCCAGTGCAGATCATTCTCATCGAACTCCGCGTCGGCGAGCATCTCGCGCCCCACCGGATGTTCCATGAGAAAATTTTTCAACCGCGCGCCGAGGTTGCCGCCGTCCTGCGGGAATTCAACGAGCCGTTGATCGAAAACGACACCGATGCTCACATCGCCGCCTTTGAGTGGAATCCACCAGCTCCACCAGCCGTCACCGATGACATGATTGGTCGCCGTCCCACGGATGGCATGAGCCGCCGCGGCATATTCCGGATGCAGTTCCGCCAGCTCGCGGCTGTCCCAGTCCTTCACGCCCTTCCAGCGCGACCACGCCGCCGCCGTCGGATGTTCCGTGTTCTGCCGCCACCAGCCAT
>CAZIFP010000486.1:0-1510 GCA_964538105.1 uncultured Bifidobacteriaceae bacterium | reverse complement strand
TCAAAATCACCAACCCGAACGCGAAGGAAAGCTGCGGCTGCGGCAAATCCTTCAATGCCTGATTTTATCTGAAGCAAAAAAACGCCGTTCTATTTTGCGCGGAACGGCGTTTTGGCTTTTCCAATTATCAAATCCATTTTTTCTTCACCAGCCACATCTTGATGAGTTGCGTCAACCCGACATAGCACAGCAATGTCGCGAGCAAGATCGGCCAGAACTGCCACGGCAGCGGCACGAAATGCAGGATCGGCGCGAGCGGCGAATACGGCAGATACCCGCCGATGCCCATGATCAAGATCGTCGTCATCGAAAGCTGCCAGCTCGAACGCGATTGCACGAAGGGAATCAGGTTGGTGCGGATGACGTGGATGATGAGCGTCTGGGTCATGATGGACTCCACGAACCAGCCGGTTTGGAACAGCGAGGCGGCATAGACTTTGTCCGGGTCGGTGACGCCGGCAAAGCGAGCCGCCATTTCCACCGGCACCATTCCCAGATTGCTGCACTTGAAGAAAAACCACATGACGGCAAACGTGGTGTAGTCAAAGATCGAACTAATCGGGCCAATGAACATGATAAACCGCGCGATCTCGCCCATCGCCCACGGACGCGGTTTGGCAATTTGCGACGTGGCGACGTTGTCGGTCGGAATCGGCACCTGCGAAAAATCGTAGAGCAGATTGTTCGTGAGCAGTTGGATCGGCAGCATCGGCAGGAACGGCAGCCACGCGCTCGCGCCCAGCACACTGAACATGTTGCCGAAGTTCGAGCTCGCGCCCATGCGGATGTATTTCAAAATATTAACGAACACCTTGCGGCCTTCGATCACACCCTCTTCGAGCACCATCAAATCTTTCTCGAGCAAAATCACGTCGGCGGATTCCTTGGCTATGTCCACAGCGTTGTCCACGGAGATGCCCACGTCGGCGGCACGGAGCGCGGGCGCGTCGTTGATGCCGTCGCCCATGAAACCAACGACGTGCTTGTTGCGCTGGAGCGCCTGCACAACACGTTTTTTGTGTGCTGGCGAAAGGCGCGCGAACACGTCCGTCGTCTCGACGGCCACGGCGAGCTGCTCGTCCGACATTTTTTCCACGTCGTTGCCAAGGACGATTTTTTCGGCGTTGATGCCGACCTCGGTGCAGACTTTGCGTGAAACCAGGTCGTTGTCGCCGGTCAACACTTTGATGGTGATGCCTTGCTGCCGCAAAACGGAAATGGCCTTTTTCGCGGTGTCCTTCGGCGGATCCAGAAACGCGAGATAGCCGGTCAGGACGAGCTCATCTTCGTCGGCTTTGGAATACGCGGTTTGCACACCGACTTTTTTGTTCGCGATGGCCAGCACGCGGAAACCGTCGCTGCTCAAATCGTTGACCTGCTCGATAAGGTTGCCGACGAGGATCGGCTCCATCGGAAAAATCTCGCCGTCGCTTTCAAAATGCGTGCATTTGGCGAACACCGCTTCCGGCGCGCCCTTGGTCAACAGCTGGCGCACGCCGTCCGGGCCTTC
>CAZIFP010000485.1:0-1513 GCA_964538105.1 uncultured Bifidobacteriaceae bacterium | reverse complement strand
CGTCAATGTGATAGACCGTGCGGTCGAAGCTCGTGTAGGCGTTCATGTAGCCGCCCGCCTCCTGCACCTCCTGGTCAATGCGGCTGCCGGGGCGCGTGGTGGTGCCCTTGAAGAGCATGTGTTCGAGCACGTGCGAGAGGCCGGCGCCGAGCCATTTGCCCTCGTGAATGCTGCCGGCCATGGCCCACGCCTGCGCGGAGACGACCGGCGCGCTGTGATCTTCGCGCACGATGATGACCAGGCCGTTTTCGAGCGTGGTGAGGGTGACGCCGGAGGGCAGGGCGGGGATGTCGCCGTTGGAAATCGGTTTGCTCATTGCGGATAAATGTCGGACGGCAAAGGTAACCGGAAATGCGCTTGGGGCAAACCAATTTGCCTCGACAACCCGAATTAACCGGTCTTGGTGATAAACTAGGCGTTTTCTCGTCGCGCCGGATTGAAATTTCGGTGCTCCCGCTGGCCGACAAAAAAACGGCGCGTCTTGCGGCGCGCCGTTTGTCTGGCTTTATCATGCCCGTCAGGACACGAAGCGCGTGACATCCATGCTCCACGCGCTGTAGCCGGTGAGGCCGCCGAGCGCCCGCACCCGCACGTTGACCGCCGTGCCGGACGTCTGTCCGGACAGGACGATCGAGCGCGCCTGGGACGAATACAGCACCGTGGCCCAAGCCGCAGTGCCGATGCGCGTTTGCACCTCGTAGCCATACGCATTGTCTATGGGCGTCACATGCAACGTGAGTTGCGCGGAAACGTCCGTGTCAATGCCGTTGATGCCGGGAGTGTCCAATGCCACCTGCGCGCGGTTGGTGCTCGCCGGCAAAAAGCCGGTGGCGAGCACGCCCGTGGTATTATAACGATAGACCGACTGGACGTAAAACGCCTCCAGATCAAGCCCATCGAGGGCAAACTCCAGCGCATCATTCTTGGCCCCCGTATCCGCCGGGCCGCCGACCGCCGCCGCTTCAATCGCGGCTTCAAGCCGCGTTTTGCGGGTGGTCAGGTCCACCGGGGCATCCGGGTCCGGCGGCACTGCGGGTTCGAGGGGCACGGGCGGATTGGGAAGATCCGCATTGCCCTTCATCCCCGCGATGATGGTGCCGATGAACGGAACCACCATGGGTGCCGGCAGGTTGTGATATGCCAGACTTATTTTAACTTTAGCCATAAATTTCCTTTCGTTTATTGTTTATGGTGGAACCTTCCGTTGGAGGCCACTCAGCACTCACGTCGTTCCGGTTTCACCTCTGCCCTAAGCGTAAGCGGTGCCAAAATCGCCAGAAAAACAGCTCGTAAATTACTGATGGACAATGAACTAATACAACTCCGACAGCAGGCTTAAAACATGGGAACTTCAAAAGCGGGGTTCACCAGCCAGATTGGAGCACGGCATGCGGAAAATTTACAGCGGCGGGAAAAGACGATCCGATTTGCAACGTCAATCGTCCAACTTACAAAGTCGTTGCCTGGCCTTGCAAATTCGATCTTTGAATTTGCAAAGTCGGCGAACGAATTT
>CAZIFP010000484.1:0-1514 GCA_964538105.1 uncultured Bifidobacteriaceae bacterium | reverse complement strand
GGTTGCGACGGAGCCAAGACCGACCACATGGAAAATGTTTTTGAACATGTCGCTCAAATCATTCAAGGCCGGCAGTTTTCCGGTGGCCATGCCGAGCAGGCAAATCGCATAGATGATGCTGTTGCCCAAAAACAAGTCGCGGCCGAGCCGGGGCAGGGCAATTGCGATGCACACTTCAATGCCCATGGCGGCCACCAGCATCGTCTGGTGAATCGTCGCGCACAGGCCGAAGAAAAACATCCCGATGTAAAGATAACGCCGCTGGTGCGGTGCATAAATCCACCGCAACAGGCAAAGCGCCACCACCATGATCCACGGCACGTCAAAAAGCGAAATACGGTTGATGACCACCGACTCCTTCCACATGAAACCGTCAAAGCCCAGCAGCAATCCGGCGACCACGCCCGTGACCACGCAAATGGCGTTTTCCCAGTGGCGCTCCGTGTTTTTCAATTCCTCGATGCCCTCGATGAGCATGCTGCTGCCGCGTGAAACCATGAAGCCGACCAGTCCGCACGCCATCGCGGCGGCGAATGATTCGCCCACTTCCACGCGCCACGCCACGTTGCCGATTGGCAGGATCACCGTCCATACCCAGGAATAAATTGCCCAAAACGGATAACCTGGCGGATGCGGGATGCCGGCGTAAAACGACGCCGTGCACAGTTCGCCGCAGTCTTCCAGCGTCAGTTCCGGTGCGAGCGTCAGCAGATAAACCGTCCAGACCACGGCAAAGGTGATGCCGAGCACCAGCCAGTCAATTTTCCGGAACAGCGGCGGGACTTTGATCGGGGCCGTTTTGGCCACCGGGGTTTTGGCCGGGGGTGTTTTCGTGTTCTGCGCCTTATCTTTTTCTTTGCTCATTGGTAAATCCGGGTCAATTAGCCTTTGTCAGGTCAAAATGGAGCCATACTAGAAGGGGAAATGGCGTGATTTGTCCAATCAAAAGTGACGGCAGCCAGGTTGTTTTGCGCACCCCGGAAGTTGTCCGAGGCATACGCGGCGTAGTTTTGATTGCTCAAAATCATCGCGACCAGCGGCTCGTGGCGCAACGAATGGCCGCTGTTTCCGGGGTTAAACATGGACAAGGTGAGCAACAGGCACGCAGTCGCCGGAGCCAGCGAGCCGAGCAGCCAGGCGGCTTTCGGCAGGAGCCGGGCCGGGGCGCCAAACAGCCGCCGCTCAAGTTTCGCCGACGGGCGCCGCGGCCGCCAGGAACGCAAGCGGCTCTCGAATGATTCCGTCTCTTTCATAATCCAGTCCTTCCAGTCGGGCTTTTATTTTTTGCAAACCGTAACGGTAACGGCCCGCCGCCGTGTTCGGGGAAATTTCCAGCAGGCCGCCAATTTCCTCAAACGTGTATTGATTCCAGATTTTCAGCACCACCACTTCCCGCTGCTCCACCGGCAGCTCGGCGAGGCGTTGCATGGCGGCGCATTCCGCCGGATTTTCCGCCGGCGATTTCTCGAACCACCGCTGCGACTCCAGTTCGCGCGTCAGCCGCCGCCACAACG
>CAZIFP010000483.1:0-1516 GCA_964538105.1 uncultured Bifidobacteriaceae bacterium | reverse complement strand
TAGCTGCCGGTGGCGAGAAATTTCGGGAACGCGTCGTTGTCGTTGACTGATGCGATGATTTTTTTCACCGGCAAACCCATTTCGCGCGCGACAACGGAACCCATCATGTCGCCGAAATTGCCGCTGGGAATGGAAAACACCATCGGCTCGCCCGGCTGCGCGACACGCGACGCGGCGTAAAAATAATAAACGCTCTGCGGCAGCAAGCGGCCGATATTGATGGAATTGGCGGACGACAGCGGAATGTGTTTCAGGTCCGGGTCGGAGAAAGCCTGTTTCACCATCGCCTGGCAGTCGTCGAATTTGCCGTCAATCGCCACCGTGCGGACGTTGTCCTTGAGCACGGTCATCAGCTTACGCTGGCTTTCGCTGACTTCGGCGATCGGAAACAGCACGATGACCTGGACACCGGGAATTTTGTGAAACGCATGTGCGACCGCCGCGCCGGTGTCGCCGCTGGTCGCGGTCAGAATGGTCAGATGTTTGCCTTCCTCGCGGAGAAACCGGCCGAACATCCGCGCCATCATCTGCGCGGCAAAATCCTTGAACGACGCCGTCGGCCCCTGATCCAGCCGCATCAAAAACGTGCGACCCGTGATGACCTCCAGTGGCACTGGAAAGTTGTAGGCCTCACGGCACATCGCAGCCAGATCGCTGTCGGGGATGATACCGTCGGTGAATTTCGACAGGACGCGAAAGGCGATTTCGTGATACGGCAGTTTCGCGAACGCCGCTATCTCGTCGCGGGCGAGCTGCGGAAATTCCTTCGGAAAATAAAGCCCACGATCCGGTGCCTGGCCCTGTAGCAACGCCTCGCGCAGGTTGACGGCGGGCGACTGCCCGTTGGTGGAGTGGAAAAGAATCAATGACATCATTCAAAGCTTTCCACGCGGAACATGACCGGCTTGCCTTTGACGGCGGGCAGCTTGGAAATTTTTCCCAGCGCCTTGCGCATCGCCGCGTTCGGCGCGTCGTGAATCATGAAAATCAGCGGCACGCTTTCGCCTTCGTGCCCTTCCGGCTGGATGACGGACGAGATGCCAATGTTCGCCGCGGCGAAAATGGCGGCTATTTTCGCCAGCACGCCCGGCTTGTCCACGACAGAAAAACGGACGTAGTAGCGCGAAACGATTTCATCCATCGGCATAACACGGCCTTCTTTCTCGCACGCAACAAATGGCTGAACGCGGACCTTTGTTCCGTTCTTCAAGTCGAGCGCGGCGTCGGCAACGTCGCTTAATACGGCGCTGGCAGTCGCATCTTTTCCCGCGCCGCGACCATAAAACAGCGTGTCGCCCACGATGTCGCCGCGCACGAAACACGCGTTAAACACGCCGTTCACACTGGCGAGCACGTGCGCGTTCGGGATGAGAGTCGGATAAACGGAAACCTGCACGCCGGGTTTCTTGCCGGAAATTTGTTTGGCGATGCCGAGCAACTTGATCGTGTAGCCGAGCTTGTCGGCGAACTGCATGTCAATCTTAGACACGTCGCGGATGCCCTCGGTGTGAATCTG
>CAZIFP010000482.1:0-1529 GCA_964538105.1 uncultured Bifidobacteriaceae bacterium | reverse complement strand
AAACGGTTTGGGGTGCGCCCCATTCGGTATTTGGCGATGCAACTGCGAAATGGGGCGGACCTCTTTTGACGGAAAAACCGCCCCTTTTGAAATGGGGCACGACCTTTAGGGGAGAAAATTGCGGGGTTATTTCACCGCGAGCGCCAGTTGCAGCACCTCGGAAATCTGCTTCACGAAATGCACCTTCAATTTCGCGCGCACCTCCGCCGGCACATCCTGCCAGTCCGGCTTGTTACCTTCCGGCAAGATCACCTGCTTCACGCCGAACCGCGACGCGGCGATCACCTTTTCCTTGATGCCGCCCACACGCATCACGCGGCCGCGCAAACTGATTTCGCCGGTCATCGCCACGTCGGAGCGCACGCGCCGCTTGGTCATCAGCGACGCCAGCGCCGCGCAGATCGTCACGCCCGCGCTCGGCCCATCCTTCGGCGTCGCGCCGGCGGGAACGTGGATGTGCAGATCATTTTTGCCGTAGTCGTCGAAATCGAGGTTGAGCTTCTTCGCCTGCGAACGCAGATAACTCACGGCGGTCTGCGCGCTTTCCTTCATCACGTCGCCTAGCGAGCCGGTGAGGATCAGGCTGCCGCGACCGCGCATCCGCGTGGCCTCGATGAAGAGCACGTCGCCGCCGACCGGCGTCCACGCCAGCCCGGTGGCGATGCCGATCTCGGGAATTTTCTCCGCACTTTCGGAAACGAACCGCGCGTGGCCGAGATATTTTTCCAGATCCTTCGCGTCGAGCTTCACGGTTTCCGCCGATCCGTTGCGGGAAACAATCTTGCGCGTGGCCTTGCGGGCGAGCGCGGCGATCTCGCGTTCGAGCTGGCGCACGCCGGCTTCGCGCGTGTAGTCGCGGATGAGCTGGCGCAGCGCGGCATCGGAAAATTTCACGTCGCTGCGCGTCAGGCCGTGTTCCTCCAACTGGCGCGGCACGAGATAGCGCTTGGCGATCTGGAGTTTTTCCGACTCGGTGTAGCTTGGCAGTTCGATGACTTCCAGCCGGTCGCGCAGCGCGGGATGCACCGGCTCTAGCCAGTTGGCCGTGGCGATGAACAGCACGCGCGACAAGTCGAACGGCAAATCAAGATAATGGTCGGTGAACGAATTGTTCTGCGCCGGGTCGAGCACTTCGAGCAGCGCGGACGCCGGGTCGCCGCGGAAATCCGCGCCAACCTTGTCGAGTTCGTCGAGCAGGATGACCGGGTTGTTGCTCTCCACGCGGCGTAACGTCTGGATGATTCTTCCGGGCATCGCGCCGACGTAAGTGCGGCGGTGGCCGCGAATCTCCGCTTCGTCGCGCATTCCACCCAATGAAATCCGGGCGAATTTGCGGCCGAGCGCGTCGGCCAGGCTTTTTCCGAGCGACGTTTTGCCGACGCCGGGCGGACCGACGAGACACAGGATCGGGCCTTTGATTTCCTTGCGGCGTTTGAGAACTGCGAGAAATTCCAGCAGCCGGTCCTTGATTTTTTCCAGGCCGAAATGCTCGTCGTTCAACACTTTTTCCGCCGCCTTCAAATCCAGCT
>CAZIFP010000481.1:0-1538 GCA_964538105.1 uncultured Bifidobacteriaceae bacterium | reverse complement strand
TTGCCCAGCCGGCTCTTCTCGATCAGCCGGAGAAAATCTTCCGGCTTCAATCGTTCAATCGCGGGTCGGCTCGGCTCTGGCATCGCCGACCATGATGTTCAAATAAAGGCCGGTTCGCAATGAAGATGAAGCCTGTCCGTTCCTGATTTGAATTGGTTGGGAACACGCCGCCATGTAGTTTTCGGCCTGTGGCCGGATGCGCCCGTAACAGCCGACATGGGGAGTCTCTTACCAAGAATCCGCAATCCGCAATCCGCAGTCGTCAATCCCCAGTGCCGGCTCCGAAATAAATCGCGATTTCTTCTGAAGCGGAGACAATAACTTCAGTATTTGACGCAATAACTTCTGTAGTTATCGCGATAATGACTGAAGCGGACGCGTTTTATTCAGACGTTGACGCGATAACTCCAGTAGTTGACGCCATTTCCTCTGAAGCGGACGCCATAACTTCAGTCGTCGGCGCGATTTATACAGTCGTTGGCGCGATAATGACTGAAGCGGACACGATTTATTCAGTAGTTGAATCGATTTCTTCTGAAGTTATTGCGAAAATGACTGAAGTGAACGCGATTTAGCCTGAACAAATTACAATTTATTCAGAAGAAATTACGATTTAGCCGACAAAAATGTCTTTTAGGCGGCAACGGACCGGCCGGAAAACAATAAAACTGGCTTAAAATCAATAATTTAACCTTAAAACCGCGGTAACTGGTCAAAAAACGACAGTTGACCGGGCTTGATTTGTGCCCCAACCAGCTTCTGGGCGTCGAGCTCGAAGTTCAGCGTCATCACGTTCACGCGCGGCTCGCCGAAGACACCGAGATCGCGGCCGCTGGTGTTTTGCTTCACCAGCTCGCGCACGCGGTCTTCGGAGAGGCCGCGCGCCTTGGCGACGCGCGCAACCTGAATTTCCGCGTTGGCCACGCTGATGTGCGGGTCAAGGCCGCTGCCGGAGGCCGTCACGGCATCGGCGGGCACCGGCGCGTTCGTCGCGAGGTTGTTGTCGGAACGATAGGTTGCGATGTTCGCCGTGATGTTGGCGACCAGATTCGACGAGGTCGGGCCGAGGTTGCTGCCGCCGGAACTGGTCGGGTCGTAGCCGTTCGCGCCCGCCGCCGACGGGCGTGGATGAAAGTATTGCGCGCCGGTGAAATTCTGCGCGAGCAAGGCCGAGCCGCGAACCGCGCCGGATTTGTCCACGAGCAAACTGCCGTAGGTTTGAAATGGAAAGATTATTTTCGCCACTCCATAAACGACTAGCGGATAAAGCCCGCACAAAATGATGGCGAAGAAGATGGTCACCACGATTGAACGGCCGAATTCAGCAAAGATAGTTTTCATAAATTAATCAGGTTGAGTTATGCGAGATGCAAGCCGGCCACAATCACGTCAATGGCCTTGATGCCGACGAACGGGATGATGACGCCGCCGACGCCATAAATCATCAGGTTGCGCCGCAGAATGGCCGCCGCGCCGAGCGCCTGGAATTTCACGCCGCGCAGCGCCAGCGGAATCAGCGCGATGATGATGAGCGCGTT
>CAZIFP010000480.1:460-1561 GCA_964538105.1 uncultured Bifidobacteriaceae bacterium | reverse complement strand
CCGCCGGCTCCATCACGAGCTGCCGCGACGTGAACAACCAGGCGGTGTTCGTGCTGAAAGGCAAGCCGCTCAACGTCTGGGATCTCAAGCGTGACGTGATGTATAAAAACGACGAGATGTATAACCTCATGCAGGCGCTCAACGTCGAGGACAACACCGAGGGCCTGCGCTACGAGAAGGTGATTCTCGCCACCGACGCCGACGTGGACGGCATGCACATCCGCAATTTAATGATCACGTATTTCTTCAAGTTCTTCGAGCAGCTCGTCCACGACGGCCACGTTTACGTTTTGGAGACGCCGTTGTTCCGCGTCCGCAACAAGTCCGAGACGATCTATTGCTACAGCGAAGCCGAGCGAGACGCGGCGTCCCTGAAGCTGGGCGGCAAGCCGGAGATCACGCGGTTCAAAGGCCTCGGCGAAATCAGCCCGAAGGAGTTCGCGCAGTTCATCGGCAAGGAAATGCGGACGAGCAAGGTCGAATACGCGCCGCGTGCCGAGTCCGGGCCGATCTTCAATTTCTACATGGGCAAGAACACGCCAGAGCGCAAGGACTACATCATGGACAGCCTCGTCGTGCCGATAGAGGAATAGGTTGGCGCGGTCACTTCACCGGAAATTCATAAATCGTCACGCTCCACGGCGCAAACGTTGGCGAAGTTGGCACGGCATCCACTATTTGCTCCTCAACCTGAACTTCGGGTTTCTCACCGGCAACAATTTTCGCGTTCAAATCCGCCGGCGCCATCCGCCATAATTTTCCGTTGCCGGCAAGTTTCGCGCCGATGATGGAAAGATTCAGGTTCTGCACCGATTCCGTTGGATTGATGATCGCGACCGTAAGCGATTTCCTGTCACTGCTCCACGCCGCGGCGACATCCAGCGGAAAAGTGTCGCTGCCGGCGTTGACATCCGGTTCCTCGCCGCCGGGCGGATACTTTGGCTTCGGCGGCGGCGAATTGCCGGATACTTCGACCGGAATTGTTCCGAAATGGTCGCGATACATCTTGAACATCAGTCCGGCCGGGTTCAGCACGGCGTCGGTGCGGCTGGCGCTGAGAAGCGCCGTGGCGAACGTGAAGCCAGCCATTTGATAAACATC
>CAZIFP010000480.1:0-450 GCA_964538105.1 uncultured Bifidobacteriaceae bacterium | reverse complement strand
TTCATCCAGGCAAATCGGCACCGGCTTCGCCTGGAGCGCCGGGATGATTTTTTCGTAATGCCGATACGCCTCGTATTTTTCGCGGACATGATTCGCGGGGCGGCGCATCCAATCCACCAGCGGCTCGTCCGCGTCGTCCGGCACCTGGTTGGTTTTGGACAAATCAAAATGCGTGCCGGCGTAGGAGTAAAAATGTTCGCTGACCAAATCCAGGTTGCTCAGACAATTTTGAAAGAGACCGCCGGTCCAGTCCGCCGGGCCGAGATCATCGGGAATCAATTTCGTTCCAAGGCGCAGCGACTGCTTGGAGCCGGTCATCGCGTCGGGCATCGCCCCGCTGCCGATGAGAAGGATCGTCGGATCGGCATCGCGCATGGCCTGCGCGAACAGGTTGTGTTTGATTTCAAATTGTTCGAGCGTCATCGCGCCCAGTTGCCAGCCGCCCCACGC
>CAZIFP010000479.1:0-1563 GCA_964538105.1 uncultured Bifidobacteriaceae bacterium | reverse complement strand
AACGTCGCATTCCGCTCTGGAAATGGAACGTTTCCCTCTGGGAATGGAGCATTTCCAGAGGGGAATGCCGCATCGAACAGGGTCAAAATGGCATTGTCCGTTGGCTAAACCATTCAGAAAGCGGCATTTATTGAAAAATCTGCCGGAACTGTTCAAAAAGCGACAGTTTGGAGGGCAGGTCCGGCGGGCAATCCCCTGTCCGGCGCGAGGATGGTGGGAATGGCTGCCCGTCACGGAGGCGGTCTGCCCAGACCGGAGCGCGGCTGTCCCAGCCGCAGCGCGTGGACAATCCGGCGAGTTCCCGGAAGATTTCAAGGCATGAGGTCTGTCGAGGTTGCTGCGGGTGAGGACACCCGCGCTCCGAAGCTGTCCGTCTGCAATTACGGCTTGCCAAAGCATTTCCACCGGTTCAGGGTTGAATTCATGAAATCGGATAAGCTACATAACCCGCCGCCGATTCATAGTTAGCTTTTATGTCGGCCCTCAACATTTACGAGGTGGTATTCTGGGAAGGTGATGGAAAGCCTGATACGATTTACCTCATCACGGCAGATTCGCACCTTGCGGCCGTCGAGATGGCGGAGAGAAATCGGCAGGGATGTTTGAATGGTGGCGAGCCATGCCTCCGTGCCAACGCCGATGCAGTCTGTTTGATTGGCGAGTCGCGCATCCAGACAGACGAACCACAGATTCTTCGTGGGCCGTTTCGCGAAACAGGCTATACGCGAGGAGAGATTTGGCTTTTTGACGAGCGGACCAAAGAATGGCTGACACATGAGGATTACTACAAACCCAGAACCAAGAGTTAATCGGGTGCCAGCCGGCGCGTTTCCTCCTTCTCGCCAGCCCGGCCCGGCTCGAAGTTGATTCAACTCCCCCGTTAAACCGGCAATTGCGAATTGGCAACCGCGCACCGCCCTGATATTTTCGCGCGAATGTCCGACGCCGCCGCCACCGCCCCCACGCCCTCCAAGGCGCAGGTCTTTTTCCGCCGGTTGCTCTCCACGGTGATCCTGTGGGCGGTGATCCTGGCGGGATTGTTCTCCGGCAACACGCTGATCTCCGACGGCGTCTGCATCCTGCTGCTGATCTTTCTGGCGGTGACCGGGCTGGCGGAGTTTTACGGCCTCGCGGAAAAGCGCGGGCTGGCCTGCTACAAAGGGTGCGGCATCATCGGCGGCGTGCTGCTGCTGGCGGGAACGTTCCTGCACCTGACGACGAATTATCTCGGCATCAACGATTCGCCCGCGCGCGCGAATGACTTTGAAACCGGCTTCCTCATCCTGTTCGTTCTCGGCCTGTGCGTGCGGCAGTTCGTTTCCCAGACCAATACCACGGGGATTCAAACCATTGCCACGACGCTGTTCGGCCTGATGTATGTGCCGTGGCTGCTGAACTTCGTCCAGAAAATCATCTTCTTCCCGTTCGCGGCGGCCGGCCTGGCGGACGATGGGAAATATTTCCTGCTCTATTTCATCCTCGTCACCAAGTTCAGCGACATGGGTGCGTATGCCGTCGGCTCGCTCATCGGCCGGCACAAGATGATTCCGCGCATCAGCCCCG
>CAZIFP010000478.1:0-1577 GCA_964538105.1 uncultured Bifidobacteriaceae bacterium | reverse complement strand
GATTGGGAGAAACGCCTGGCCAAAGTCAGCAAGCAATTGCAGTTTCGACATTAAAGCACTCGGTAATCAGCGCGGCTCCATCCTGTTTGACAGAGGTTTGACCGTCGAACGCCATTAGATGCCACGATGTTTCAATCCATAGAAAATGACTGCAGACATTTTCTTTCCTTGATTTTCCGCGCGTTCGGCATTTTCATCTTGCAGAAGGAATTATTTAACTGAATTCAAATTATGGCCTATAAAGATGTCACCCCGCCCGCTGGCGGCAAAATCACCATCGCGAACGGGAAGCTCACCGTTCCCGAAAACCCCATCCTGCCGTTCATCCGCGGCGACGGCACCGGCCCGGACATCTGGGCGTCATCCGTTCGCGTGTTCGACGCGGCGGTGGCCAAAGCCTACGGCGGCAAGCGCAAGATCGCGTGGTTTGAGGTGTTTGCCGGCGAGGAAAGTTTCAAAAAGTTTAACAACTGGCTGCCGGACGACACGGTGCAGGCGTTCAAGGAATTTCTTGTCGGCATCAAAGGCCCACTCACCACGCCCGTCGGCGGCGGCATTCGCTCGCTCAACGTCGCGCTGCGCCAGATGCTCGATCTCTACGTCTGCCTGCGCCCGGTGCAATGGTTTACCGGCGTCCCGTCGCCCGTGAAGCATCCCGAGAAGGTCAACATGGTCATCTTCCGCGAGAACACCGAGGACATTTACGCCGGGATTGATTTCGAGGCCGGCAAGGAAGCGGCGCTCAAGACGATTGAATTTCTCAAGGCGAATTTCCCGAAGGATTTCAAAAAAATCCGGTTCGGCGAAACGCCCGACGTCGTCGGCATCGGTATCAAGCCCGTGAGCAAAACCGGCACGCAGCGGCTCTTCCGCTCGGCGGTGCAATACGCCATCACCAACAAGAGCAAATCCGTGACAATTGTCCACAAGGGCAACATCATGAAATACACCGAGGGTGGCTTTCGCGACTGGAGCTACGAGCTCGCGAAGAGCGAATTCGGCGCGGTGGAGATTGACGGCGGCCCGTGGTGCAAGATTCCCGAAGGCAAACCCGGCGCAGGTATCATCATCAAGGACGCCATCGCCGACATCACGCTTCAGCAGGTGCTCACGCGTCCGACGGATTTTGACGTGATTGCCACGCTGAACCTAAACGGCGATTATTTGAGCGACGCGCTCGCGGCGCAGGTCGGCGGCATCGGCATCGCGCCCGGCGGCAACATCAATTACATCACCGGCCATGCCATTTTCGAGGCCACACACGGCACCGCGCCCAAATACGCGAACAAGGATGTCGTAAATCCCGGCTCCGTTGTCTTGAGCGGCGAAATGATGCTGCGTTACATGGGCTGGACCGAAGCGGCGGACTTGATTCTCAAAGGACTGAACGGCGCCATCGGCAGCAAGCGCGTGACCTATGATTTTGCGCGCCAGATGGAGGGCGCGACGGAAATCAAATGCTCCGCGTTCGGCGATAATATCATCGCGCACATGTAATCTGAACCAACCTTCAGCTCGACGGGCGGGCCTTCGCGGTTCGCCCGTTTTGCTTTTAAGATGAACTGGATTGTCGCCAC
>CAZIFP010000477.1:1292-1580 GCA_964538105.1 uncultured Bifidobacteriaceae bacterium | reverse complement strand
TGATGAGATTTTGTTTCTTAAGCGGTATGTCAAAGCGCGCATCAAAGAATGCGCCCGCGCCACCGGGCCGGTGGCACATGGAGCAGTTGGCGTCGAGATAGGAGCGGACGCGGATCTGCGGCGCGGCGGCGGTGTTCATGATGTTGACGAGGTGTGAGTAGCGGAAAATTTTTCGGTCGTCGAACGCGGCGTCGAAAATTCCCAGATGGCCGAGCGTGTGAAGCTGGTTGCCGGTGACGCCGTTCGGGTATTTGAAAAGGCCGTTGAGCTGGCGCGTCTTCACACCGA
>CAZIFP010000477.1:0-1282 GCA_964538105.1 uncultured Bifidobacteriaceae bacterium | reverse complement strand
GCCGGATGCGGGCGTGTGGCAGGTGAGACAATCCTGCCGGCCGGGATAAAACCATTTCTGCGTGCGCGTGCCGTCGGCGGTTTTGATCTCAATCGGCTCGGTGATGCCGGCCATGACCAGATCCGCGTCGCTGTTGTCCGCGCGCCATTTGTAGCTCGCGCCATAAACGTAGCCGTTCATGTCGCGGACGAGCAGGCGCGTTTCGAGACGGCGGAGGATTTTTGGATTGGTGTCATCCACCGGCAAATCAAATTGTTTCACGAACACGGAACCAGCGGGAAATGTCCATTCGCCGTTCGCGGAGAAGCCGATGACGGTGTTGGTGGGAATCGTGAACCAGCGGGTTTTCGCCGCGCCATCGGACCACAGCGGCGAGTTGACGGTGTAAGGAATCAAAAAATCCGCCGGCGAAAGATTTGCGAGGTCGGTGAACACACCAGTTTGCGAAAGCAGCCTGGGCATGATTTTGGTCGGCGGCGGCGGCCCGCCGCGCTGCAATTTGTAAATGCGCCCGCCGATGCTGCTCATCTGGCAGAAATAAATTTCGCCGTCGGCGTCCGTGCCGAACGATGACAGGCCGGTGTAATCCGTGCCGGAATTCGGCCCGGTGCCCTTGGGCATGACGCAGAGCAGCGTCTTCTCCACGGGGGTCGCGGTTTCGTCCAGCGCCCAGATCGTGCGGAAGACATTGTCGCCGAAAATATATTTGCCGCCGAGGTCGTGCGCGAACTCCTTGCCGCGATAAACATAGCCGCCGATGACCGCGCGGCCATCCGTGTGCGGATAATCCAGCAGCGGCCCGCGGCTGATGCCGATGTAATTCGTGGGCATCTTGCCAAGGTTGCCCTCGCAATAATTCCACTGGAAATTCAGGCCGGACTCGCCGGGCTCGATCACATCAATCTCTTCGCGCGAGCTTTCGCCGACGTCGCCAATGAAAATTTTTCCGCTCGGCGCGTCGTAGGTCATGCGATGCGGGCTGCGCAGGCCGAGACAGAAAAATTCCTCCAGCGGCGGTAGTGGCACAGGCGTCTCGCCTGTGTGTTCCTGTTTTGAATCGGACAGGCTGGAAGCCTGTCCCGCTACAAATGGATTGTCGTTCGGAATAAAATAATTCGCGGTGTAACCATTCACCGGCTGGCGCGGCGGCGCGTGGCTGATATTTCCGCCGCGACAATCCACGTCAATGCGGAAGACGCCGGAGTATAAACTTTTATTGATGATCTGGTCATTGTCGCCCACGGAATTGTCGCCGTCGGTCCAGTAAAGAAAGCCGTTCACT
>CAZIFP010000476.1:0-1580 GCA_964538105.1 uncultured Bifidobacteriaceae bacterium | reverse complement strand
TCCTTGCCGACGATCGGGATGTTGTTCTCGCTCTGGCACGCCAGCACGCAGGTGCCGCAGCCGACGCACGCGCTCAAATCCACCGTCATGCCCCATTGATGGAGCGCGGTCTTCTTCGCCTCGTCGAGCGGGTTCGGATAAAGCGACTTCATGATCGGCGGTTCTTCGCCGGACATTTTTTCTGCGAAGTCTTTGTGCTTCTCGTATTCCGCGAGGTTCGCCTCACGCACCGCCGGACGGCCTTCCATGGACCAATGGCTTTGCGTCGTCGCCAAAATGTGCGTGGCGCCGGTCTTGCGGATCGTGGCGCCGGTCTCGACGTATTTTCCGCTGAAAATTTTATACGCGTTGAAGCCGACGCCGGTGCCGACGCGCCCTGCCCGTTCGCGGCCGTAACCGAGCGCGAGGCCGAGCGAATAATCCGCCATGCCCGGCTGCGTCCAGATCGGGCCGACCACGCTGCGACCGTTCAAGGTGATTTCAACGAGGTCGCCGTTCTGCACGCCGAGTTCGCGCGCGGTCTTGCGGCTGACGAGCACGGCGTTGTCCCACGTCAGCTTGGTGATGGGATCGGGCAGCTCCTGCATCCAGCCGTTGTTCGCGAACCGCCCGTCGTCCATCTTCGCGTCGCGATAGAAAATGACTTCGAGCGCATTGGCTGAAGGAGTAGAACCGCTGACCGCCGGAGCCGAACCTTGGAAAGCGGCGGTGACAGTTTCAGGCGAGCCAGCCGCGAATCCGTTGAACAAATATTTCTTCCAGTCTTCGCCACTGCTGCCGAAAGTTGTCTGCACAATTTCGTGCGGATTTGTTTGTGTCTCGCCAGCAATTCGCGCGAGAAATTCGAGTTCAGTTAAACCGCCGAACAATGGTTGAATTAATGGCTGAATCGGAACAACCGTGCCGTTGCTTGTTTTGGCATCGCCCCAAGATTCAAGATAATGCGCCGCCGGGAAATTCCAGTTGGATTTTTCCGAAGTCTCGTCTTCGGAATATCCCAGACGCACCACCGTCTTCGCCTTCGGCGACCAGTTCAGATTGTAAACCGGATTTCCACCAACAATAACCAGCGTATCAACAGTTCCGGCATCTGCAAATTTCGCCAGCTGGCTGAAAGTTCCGCCATTGGCGTTGGCCGTGGTATTATCCGATGGCCGCCAAACATTGCCGTCGCTGTTGTAAACTAAAAGGTCGCCAGAAACGGCAGGAACAACCAGTGTGATCGTATTCCCAATAGCGCCGAGTGAAATGTTGATGGCCTGCGCGAGTAAATGAACTTCAATCGGCTGACGTTGACCGGCGACAACCAAGGCATTTTTGCCAGCCGCAACCAAATCCTTTGCGCATTCGGATATCCATTTGGCATTAATGCCTGCCGGAATTGAAGGTGATGAACCGGAGATTTGCGCCTGAATGGCCGCAGCAATTTCTCCAACCAAACTCGCCTGAATTCGCAATCGGTGATCCGCGCTCGCGCCGGTGAGAGTGAACAGCGATTCCACCGCGTAAAGCCGGCTCATGTTGCCGTCCTCGGCCTTACGACCTTTGACAAAGCTGGCGATATTATTATGCGCGTCGTC
>CAZIFP010000475.1:0-1587 GCA_964538105.1 uncultured Bifidobacteriaceae bacterium | reverse complement strand
TGCTGAAAAATCCGCCGGTGAAAATCCGGTTCGACATCGTGGAGGTTTTGCTGGCCGGTGGCGGCGTGCGGGAAATCCGGCATCTGCCGGACACGTTTTCCTTGAGCAAGCCGTACCGTTACGGCTGAAGTATTTGCTTGAAGTTG
The DNA here is from genome assembly GCA_964538105.1 of uncultured Bifidobacteriaceae bacterium. Lineage (GTDB taxonomy): Bacteria > Verrucomicrobiota > Verrucomicrobiia > Limisphaerales > UBA11358 > UBA11358. Next base: position 1,441 of record CAZIFP010000475.1, on the reverse strand, counting down.
CCGGTAAACCGGAGGAGTTTTCCTTAACAACCATGCATCGAGCTTTCGACATCGTGCTGGGGACGGTCGGACTGGTGATCACCATCGGACTGGTGGGCTGGCTGTTTTTTTTCATGCTCAAGAAGAGCGACGACCCCGGCAAAATGCTTTTCAAGTGGGCGTTCACGGTTCCGTTCATCATCTGCTGCATCTGGCTGGGCGGCAAAATGGGGCCGTTCGGCCCGTTTCTGATCGTCTTCATGGCGGTGGTGTTGTCATTCATGTGGACGCCGCACATCGGCGAATTATTTTCCAGCCCCATCACGAATCTGTTTGATGGCGGCCACGAGCGACCGGACGACAAGCCGCAATATTCCACCGCCATCACGAAACGGAAGTTGAACCGGCCGTTTGAAGCCATCGTGGCCGTGCGCGAGCAGCTGGCAAAATTCCCGGATGACTTTGAGGGCGTGACGCTGCTTGCCAGCATTCAGGCCGAGGACATTCAGGATTTGCCGGGGGCGGAAATTACCTTCAACCGTTTTTGCGAGCGGAAGGATGCTCCGCCTTTGCAGGTCGCCGCCGCGCTCACGCAACTGGCCGACTGGCATTTGAAGCTGGCGCAGGACGCGGACTCGGCGCGCGTGGTGCTGGAAAAAATCATCGCGCGGTTTCCGGGCAAGCCGCTAGCGGCGCAGGCGGCGCAGCGCATCGCGCATCTGGGCGGCGCGGAAAAAATCCTGCTGGCGGCGCACGACCGGCAGGCGATGTTCGTGCCGGCGGGCGTGAACAACCTCGGGCTGCTGGATTCGACCCGGCATTTGATTCCGGAAGAAACGGATCCCGCCAAGCTCGCGGCGGAATATGTGAAGCATCTGGAACAGCATCCGCTTGACACCGAGGTGCGCGAAAAACTGGCGATACTTTATGAGCGCCATTACAAACGGCTCGATCTGGCAACGCTGGAACTGGCGCAGTTGATCAACGAACCGAGCCAGCCCACCAAGCGCGTGGCGCACTGGCTGAACCTGCTGGCGGATTTGCAAATCCACGGCGGCGCGGATTACGAGACCGTGCGCGACACTTTGGAGAAAATCATCGAACGTTTTCCCACGCTGCCGGTGGCGGATCTCGCGCAGTCGCGGTTGAACCGCCTGAAGCTGGAGATCAAGGGCAAACAGGAAACGCCGGACATGAAGCTCGGCGTTTATGAACAGAACATCGGGCTGAAATATGGCGCACCGCGCCAGTTGTAAGCGGAAAACATTTTCCCTCGTTTTCAATGAGCATTAGAAACAGCACCGAAATCGAACTTTACAAACCGGCCCGGCTTTGAGACGCTCTACCTATGATTTGGAAGAAATTTCTACTGCTGTTGCCCGTATTGCTGCTGGCGGCGGGCTGCACCTCGACTTTCACGCGCGTGACGCCGCTGCAGCAACCGCGCAACGCCAACAATCTT
>CAZIFP010000474.1:0-1595 GCA_964538105.1 uncultured Bifidobacteriaceae bacterium | reverse complement strand
GCCTGCCAGATTTGCGAGAAGGAATGTCCGCCCAAGTGCATTTACATCGTCAAGAGCAAGGACAAGAAGCCCGATTACAAAGGCCAGTTGCAGGTTTATCCGGCGACCTTCGACATTGATATTTCCGTCTGCATGAGCTGCCAGATTTGCGTCGAAGTGTGCCCGTTCGAGTCCATCAAGATGGACACCAAGTTCGAGCTGAGCACTGCGGACCGTTTCGGCGGCCTGTTGTTGACCAAGGACAAGCTCGCCAAGTCGAACAGCTATTACCAAAAAATGCATCCGCAGGACGCCGCGGAATCGGATGCGGTCATCGCAGCCGAAAAAGCCAAGGCCGAAGCCAAGGCCAAAGCCGCTGCGGAAGCAAAAATAAAGGCGGACGCCGAAGCGAAGGCGAAATCTGCTGCAGCCGCTGCCACGGCACCGATTGCGCCTCCGACTCCAACGTCGCCGCTGCCGCCGGTGAAATAAATTTTAAGAACGAAAAGAAAAATGTTCGACAAGCTTGATCAAATTTTTGTGACCGCCCTGCACTGGCTGGTGAGCTTTGTGCCGGAAGCGTGGCGTCCACTGGCGTCATCATTGATTTGCATCGCGTTCATTCTGTCGGTGTTTCCCGCCGTGTTTTCCGTCACCACCATTTTTGAGCGCAAAGGCATCGGCCGCATCCAAAACCGCTACGGCCCGAACCGCGTCGGCATTCCGTTCACCAAAATCCGTCTCGCCGGCTTCGGTCAGTTTATTCCCGACGGCGTGAAAATGCTCACCAAGGAAGACATCGTGCCGCGCGCGGCGGACAAGGTTGTTCACTTCCTCGCGCCGGTGGTGATGTTGATTCCCGTGCTGCTCGCCTACGCGGTGCTGCCCTTCGGCAAAAACATGACCGTGACCGACTACGACGCCGGGTTGCTCTTTTTCTTCGCCGTCGGTGGTGCGGTGGAAGTTTCCGTTTTCATGGCCGGCTGGTCGAGCCGCAACAAATACTCGCTGCTTGGCGCTATGCGCGCGATCGCGCAGATGGTCAGCTACGAAATCCCGCTCATCCTTTCCGCCGTGACCGTGGTGATGGTCGTCGGCTCGCTCAACATGAACGAAATCATCACCCATCAAAACCAATATACTTTCGGCATCGCTCACTGGCATGTGTTCACGCCGTGGGGCTTGGTCGGATTTATTTTGTTCTTCATCGCGTCGCTTGCGGAATCCAACCGCACGCCGTTCGATTTGCCGGAAGCCGAATCCGAAATCATTGCCGGCTATTTCACGGAATACTCCGGCTTCAAGTTCGCGCTGTTCTTCCTCGGTGAATACCTCGGCATGTTCGCCATCATCGGCCTCGGCATCACGCTGTTCCTCGGCGGCTGGACGTCGCCGGTTTCGTTCCTGACTTGGATTCCGTCCTACGTTTGGTTTTTCACGAAGCTCATGGCGATTGTTTTCGTCTTCATCTGGATTCGCGCCACGCTGCCGCGCTTACGCATGGATCAGCTCATGAACTTCGCCTGGAAATTCATGCTGCCGCTCGCGCTCATCAACATCCTCGTCGCCGGCATCTGGCATTACATGGCCGCCGACTGGCAGCGCTGGCTGGTCTG
>CAZIFP010000473.1:0-1620 GCA_964538105.1 uncultured Bifidobacteriaceae bacterium | reverse complement strand
GCTTCCACCACGCGCTCGACGCCGATGCCGTTCATGCAGCGGAAATCAATCGGGCATTCGCGCAGGAAACACGGCGAACACGGCGCGTCGGATTTCAGCAGATGATTTCGCGCATCGCCCGGCAGACCCGGCCCGGTCAATTCCGGCGATGTGCTGCCGAACGGCACGACCACCGGCGTGCCCAGCGCAGCGGCAACGTGCATCGGGCCGGTGTCGTTGGTGAGCAGCACGCGGCAGATTTTCAGGAGCGACATCAGTTCGCGGAGCGAGGTTTTGCCGGCCAGATTGAAAATTGCGGATTGCGGATTGCGGATTGCGGATTCAATTTGATTCGTAACCGGTAAATCATTTTTACCTCCGAACAAAATCCAAACACAACCTGTTTGCTGTTGGATTGCCGTTGCGGCAGCAATGAATTTCTCGACCGGCCAGCGTTTGGCCGGGCCGTATTCTGCGCCGGGATTCAAACCGAAAACCGGCCCGCCAACTTTCTCCAGCCCGAATTTATTTTTCGCCGTTTTGATTTCATCCGGCGTGACGAACAATTGTGGCGCGAGTGGTCGCGGGTTTGCGCCAAGCGCGGCACCCAGATTGAGATACTCAAAAATCTGGTGCGCGGCCTGCGGAAATTTTGGATTTTGGATTTTGGATTTTGGATTTTCGGAAATAAGATTTCTGATCTCGCCAACAGACCGCTTCTGCATTTTGATGGCATCGGCATGGGCGGCGACGGCGTGCGTCAGGAAAAAAAATCGCCACGACCGCGCGTAGCCGATGCGTTGTGGAATTCCCGCCGGGAAAACCTCCAGCGCCGAGCGCGGCGAATTGGGCAGCACCAGCGCGGCATCAAATTTTCCGGCGCGCAATTTTTTGCCGACGGCTAAAACACTTTCGCCGGGCGAAAATGAGATGATTTCGTCCACCGCCGGATGATGCGGCCACAAGTCACGCAGTTTTTCCGGCGTGAGCAGCGCGATGTGCGCGCCGGGAAATTTTTCACGCAGGCGCAGCAGCGCGGGCGTGGTCATCACGGCGTCGCCGAGCCAGTTCGTTCCGCGAACCAGAATTCGCGGAGCCGGTGGCAGTTGGTTGATGAGGGATGAAGAATTCATTTCAATCCTTCCAGCGGCGGTGAACCCAGAACCAGTTGGCCGGATCTCGCCGCACGGCGACTTCAAATGCGCGATTCACGTCGCCCATGATTTCCGCGATGGGGCGGGCCTCGCCATTTTCGCGCGTGGGGATTTCGTCGCCGACTTCGATCCGCCATTCCGCCAGTCCAATCCGGTAGCAGATGGCCGTGTGCAGCGGGCAATTGTAGCGCAGGGCGAAAACCGCCGGTGCGGTGGAAGTGTCGCAATCGTGGCCGAGAAACGGGATGCGCACGCCCTTGGAACTTTGGTCGGCAAGCAGGCCGAGCAACAAGCCGGTGTCGTTCATCGCCGCCTTGAGCGCCGCGCCGTCCCGGCGCCGCTCAAAAAACCGGCAGTCTTCGCCCGCCCGCAGTTCCTCCATGAGGCGGTTGAGCGCTGGCTGCTTCAGCGCGCGGTAGGTCGTGGCGCATTTGAAGATGGGCACGAACTGGCCGAACCGGGCGTAAAGCTCGAAGTTGCCGAAATG
>CAZIFP010000472.1:0-1624 GCA_964538105.1 uncultured Bifidobacteriaceae bacterium | reverse complement strand
GCGCCTTTGCAGGAACGCTCCATGTCCGTGACTTCTTCCGGCCGCTCGTCAATCAACAGGATGAACAAATACGTTTCCGGATTATTTTTCAAAATGGCGTTGGCCATTTTCTGCATCAAAACAGTTTTGCCCGTGCGCGGCGGCGCGACGATGAGGCCGCGCGTGCCTTTGCCAATCGGGCAAACCAGGTCCAGCACGCGCGTGTTCAATTCCTCCGGCGCGGTTTCGAGAATGAACCGCTTGTTCGGAAACAGCGGCGTGAGGTTTTCAAAATGCGTTTTGTCCTTTGCCTTGTCCGGCTCCTCGCCGTCCACGGCCTCGACTTTCAGCAGCGCGAAAAACTTTTCCTTTTCTTTCGGCGGACGGATCTGGCCCGCGATCAAATTTCCGGTCTGCAAATCAAACCGCCGGATCTGCGACGGCGAAATGTAAATATCCTCGGGGCAGGGCAGGTAATTGAAACTCTGCGAGCGAAGAAATCCAAACCCTTCCGGCAGCACTTCCAGCACACCCTCGGAAAACAGCACACCCGCGCGCTCCGCGTTTTTTTGGAGGATGTGGAAGATGACCTCGTGCTTGCGCATCGTGCCGAAATTTTCCACGCCGAGCTCGCGCGCCATGTGATTCAAATCCGTCATGCTCATCGCCTGTAGTTTGGCGATGTTGATGGACGCGGCGATTTTGTCGCGCTGATGGCCGCGCCGGTCCGCGCCGCGCGGTTCTTCACGGTCATGGGTCGGCTCGACCGGCGTGGACGGCGGACGCAGATCGTCCGAGCCGGAAGCTTCCGGCGCGGCGGCGGGTTCCTCGACGGCGACGGGTGGTGCCGCCGTTTCGGGCGCGGCGGCTTCTGCAGCGACGGCGTCCGGGGCGATTTTCTCCGCCGGCCTGGCTTTGGGTTTTTTTGACGGAACTCTGGCCATAATATTTTGATTAAATTGTTTGATCGAACCGGCTGGGATTTCAACGTCCGTCCGGCGGCGATGGTCGAAAGGCGTCACGCATTGGACGCCGGGCGACCGGATTGGTTCAAATTGGAATAATTGCCGCCGGAGCAAGCTCGATTTTCCTCAAATCAACAGGGGGAAATCTTGCAGTCAGTTCACGGACACCTTGACGCACTCGGGCCGCCATGTCAAACCCAAATGCTGCGAAGCGGCGAAAGCCCTTGATGGCAACTGGCAAAGCTGCTTTGATAAAACCGTGATGACAAAGGCCGAAGCGAAAATGACCAATCATATAGTCGTCCATGTTCAGTCGAATGATCCCAGTTAGGCATCATTCACGTTTTATGTGGGAAGAGCATCCAGATTATCAGAAGGCGCAGGCTCGGCTGATTGGTTTGGGAATGGCTTTGATAGTGATTGGTTATTCTATTTATGCCATAGTTGAGCAAGATTGGGATTTATTGAGGCACATTTTACTATTTGCAGGAGCGTTTATCTTTGCACTGGCTTTAATTTTTGGTTTTGTGTGGATGTTGATGAAGATTTTTACCCGCAAACGCGCGGATGATACAAAGATTGAGGAAAGCCATGATGCCTAATATGAAGATTGGCTGTAAACCCACTTCGCCTCACTTCCAATAATTCCAGTCCACGTCGGGGAACAGATTGTCGCGCGC
>CAZIFP010000471.1:0-1628 GCA_964538105.1 uncultured Bifidobacteriaceae bacterium | reverse complement strand
CCGGCGGGCCGGTCGCTTTTGCCGGCGGCAATATCACGGAGCTTTTGTTCAACCAGGTTGAGATAGGAAGTGGCGGTCGGGTTATCAAACCATTGCAGCTTCAGCGAACGCTGCAGCCACGGGCGCGCGGCGGCGTAGTCGCCGGCCTGGACGTAATGCCAGCCGATGTTTGCCGCCACAAAATAGCCGTTCGGGTCGAGCGCATCGGCGCGGTTGAAATAGGATTCGGCCTCGTCGTGGCGTTCGAGCCAGTCGAGGCACATTCCGTAACCCATGTAATTGTTGCCGTCGAAGGGATTGGATTTCATTCCGCGCGAAAACCAGTCCATGGCGGTCTTCGCTTGCAGCTCGTAATCGGATCCACCGTTGAAACTTTGCATGCGATAACATTCGCCGATGGCATAGGTCGTGGCAGGATTTTGCGGGTCGGCGGCAGAGGCTTTTTCCAGGGCGGCGGCGCGTTCGGGCGAAAAATCCGGCAACTGATCCGCGCGGGCGAGCCAGAAGGTTTCGCGGCTGTGGCGGATTTCCTGCGCACCCAGATAAAAAATTCCGCCGGCGAGCGCGAGCGTTGCGGCCAGTTTCACCGGCAGCCGGACGTTGAACCAGAATTTTTCCGTGGCGAACCGCAGGTTGCTGCTCAACAGCGCCAGCAGCGTGACGCCGACGAGCGCGTTGGCCGGAATGTGCAGGTTGAAATCCACGACGGAATGCGCCGCCAGCGCGACCAGACCCGCCAGCCCGCCGACATAAAACGCCAGCCGGTTGCTGTGGCCGCTCTTGAATTCCTTTTCCACGCGCCGGACGTGACGGCGGGTCTGCCACAGGCCGGCGGCGAAAAAGCCCATGCCCGCGAGTGTGATGAGGCCGCCCGTCGTGCCCCAGTCGGCGAGCAGGTTCACATAATCGTTGTGCGCGCGGTCGGGCTGCATCTGGATGCGCTCGGAACGGTAGGTCGGATAGCGGTAGTTGTAATGCGCCGGGCCGACGCCCCACCAAAAATGGTCGCGCCACATCTGCACCCCCGCCAGCCAGAGATCGCGCCGAAGTTCGAGTTCAACATTGCGGACATTCATCCCGTCGCTGTGCTGGCGCTGAATGAACGCGGCGGTTCGCTCGAGATACTGGTTGATGAAAATGGCGCCGCCGCCGATCAACACCACCAGCAGCAGAAACGCCGGCAGCCGGTGTTGCCGGTGGCCAATCAGAATTCCCAGCAAGACCAGCAGCGCCAGCGCCGCCGCCGCCCAGCCGCCGCGCGAAAACGTCACCACGATTCCCGCCATGATGACCAGCGCCGAATAGCCCAGCATGATCCGCATCAGGGGCGAAATCCGGCCGGCCAGCAGATAGGCGACGGCCAGCGGCAGGATCATTTCCAGAAAGCCCGCCAGATTGTTCGGCGAGATGTAGGTGCCCGACGCGCGACCGGGATACATCGCCTCCAGATTCCAGACATGCCCCGAGTGCGTGAGAAACTGATAGACCGCGTAGGCCGCAATGCCCATCGCCAGAAACACCAGCGTGAAGCTGACCACCTGCGCGTAGTCCTGCCGATACAGATTGTTGACGATGGCGAAATACAGGAACGCATACATCACCACCTGGATCATTTCCTGCCGCGCCAC
>CAZIFP010000470.1:895-1629 GCA_964538105.1 uncultured Bifidobacteriaceae bacterium | reverse complement strand
GGTGGGAACGCCGTCGACTTACGTCACAGTGCAAATCTCGAGTTCCGCTGAACGGCGCACCTCAAAGACGGTGGAGAGTTCCGATGCGCCGCGGTGGGAATCCAAGTTCGAACTGTCGGTCTTTGAACCTTCGGACACGGTACGCTTCGCAAGCGACCACTTGCCACATGCACAGACCGGTCGCATCCGCCACTGACGCTTGCTGTTTTCTGCTTTTTCATCTTCTCTTGATGCTAGCTCATCATCACCGTTCACGACAATGGCCGGGGTTTTTCAGTTGAAGATGCGCTAAATCCTTTGTCCGCAAACCCGGACGGCCATGCTCGCGGCAACGGTCTGGCCAACATGCAACGGCGGCTGGCAGAAATCGGTGGAACATGCGACATTCATAGCGAAGTTGGTCGCGGTGTGGAGGTGAAATTCACCGTTCCCTTTCGCTCCTGATTTTGCCTCATTGGTGAAGTCAAATGCTTTTATGTCATAACAAAGCACGACGATACGAATTGCCGTTTCCGCGTATGATGGACGAGAAAACTATGAGTATAAAGGTTTCCATTGTGGAAGATGACGCCCCGGCGCGCGAGATTCTCGCCAATTGGATCAACCATGCGTATGGATTCAAGTGCATTGGCCAGCATGGGAGTGCCGAACATGCGCTGGAATATTTGCCCATGGAAAAACCATCAGTGGTCTTGATGGACATTAATCTGCCGGGCTTGAGCGGAATTGAATGC
>CAZIFP010000470.1:0-885 GCA_964538105.1 uncultured Bifidobacteriaceae bacterium | reverse complement strand
TGCGTGCACCGTTTGAAACCGTTGCTGCCGGGGACGCAATATTTGATGCTCACCGTTTATGAGGACGTAGACCACATTTTTGACGCACTGGCGGCGGGAGCCACCGGCTATCTGCTGAAGCAGACACCGCGCAGCGAGTTGCTGGCATCCATCCAGGAAGTTCACGACGGCGGTTCGCCAATGACTAGCAACATCGCGCGCCGTGTGGTTCAGGCGTTTCATCGCGAAGAAACCGGTTTATCGGAATCCGCCAGTCTTTCCCAACGCGAGCGGGAAGTGTTGGAGTTGCTTGCGCGCGGGTATCTCTACAAAGAAATTATGGAGAAACTAAAAGTCAGCCGCGGCACGGTCAACACCTACATCCGTCGAATTTACGAGAAGCTTCACGTTCGTTCCCGTTCACAGGCCGTTGCCAGATTCAGCCATTTCTCCCTCGGTGACGCCAGCCATAGTCCTTTCAGGAGTTGAAGCGGCACCTGCGGTCATATCTTTACCCGACAAGACGGACTGAAGGCCGGGTGTTAGTCTTCTAATATTCAGTTTGCAGATTTACGACTCTAACCCGGTTAGAAATCGTTTTGTGTGGACTGATAAAGTCAAACCTAAACCCAAATCGAAAATGAAACGAAACTTCAGAATCTTAGCCATCGCAACCTTGTTTGCGTTGTCCGGGCCAATAACCCAAGCCCAAACGCTGCTTTACCGGTGGGCGTTTACAAACAGCACGGATACCTTCACCAATTCTGCCGCCGACTACGCCGCCACGCCGGGGACGGGCAATTTGCTGCTTCAAAACGTCGCCGGAAGCGTTTATGGCACTGCTGGTCTTGGCTTGGATGCCGTCAATCCATTGTCTTACTTTACCAATTCCGCCGTCACAGCTTA
>CAZIFP010000469.1:0-1633 GCA_964538105.1 uncultured Bifidobacteriaceae bacterium | reverse complement strand
AACGCGCTTTACGACGCCTACGGCGAACGCCAGTCGTCCACGATTTACGGCGACGTGGCCGAATATTGGGTCGTCTTCGAGGTTGAACCGCAGTTCCAGCTCGACCCAAGCGCGCTCGCGCAGCTTTACATTGCCAGTTCCATGACGGACACCAATGGCGCACCCCGGCTGATTCCGTTGAGCGCCGTCGCGAAACTCACGCGTGACCTCGGACCGACCACCATTTCCCATGTCGGCCAGTTGCCGTCCGCGACCATTTCCTTCAACCTCGCGCCCGGCGTTGCGCTGGGCACGGCGGTTGAGCAATTGAAGAATATCGAGGCTGACATGCATCTGCCCGCGACCATCACAGGCAGTTTTCAGGGTTCAGCGGCGGTTTTCCAATCATCGCTCAAAGGAATGTTGTTTTTGGGCATCGCCGCGATTTTGGTTATTTACATCATCCTCGGCTGTCTTTACGAAAGTTTCATCCATCCGATTACCATTTTGTCTGGACTGCCGTCGGCGGGATTCGGGGCACTGATCATACTGATTATTTTTAGCTGGAATTCAAACACCCTTCACCTTTTGGCAAATGCCAATGGCGTCAAATCATTTTTGGGCGCAATTATTTCACAAGCTGACCTTAACATTTACGCTGATGTCGGTCTCATCATGCTCGTCGGCATCGTGAAGAAAAACGCCATCATGATGATTGATTTCGCCATTGATGCGCAGCGCGCCGGCAAGCCCGCCGCCGAGGCGATTCATCAAGGCTGCCTGCTGCGGTTCCGGCCGATCATGATGACCACCATGTGTGCGCTCGTGGCGTCGCTGCCGATTGCGCTCGGTCTCGGCGCGGGTGGCGAAGCCCGCCGGGCACTCGGCCTCGCCGTTGTCGGCGGCCTCGTCGTCTCGCAATGCCTGACGCTTTACATCACGCCAGTGGTTTATATTTACATGGAAAGATTCAGCGCCTGGACGACGCGTCAGCGGGGCAATAAAAATTTGCCGGCTAAAGCGGTAATCAATCCAGCCACGGCGTAAAACTACGCGATTTCCTGCGGGCCTTTGCCGCCGTTGAGCAGAAACAAGACCGCCATGCGCGCGGCCAGGCCGTTTGTGACCTGCTCCAAAATCAGCGAGCGTCCGCAGTCGGCGATTTCGCTGTCAATTTCCACGCCGCGATTGATTGGACCGGGATGCATGATGAGCGCGTCGGGTTTGGTTTTCGCAAGCCGCGCCTTGTTCAGGCCGAAAAGACTCGTGTATTCGCCGATGCCCGGAAACATCGTCTTGCGCTGGCGTTCGTGCTGGATGCGGAGCAGATGGATGATGTCGGCGTCGCGCAGCGCCTCGTCCACGTCGTGGGTCACGCGGCAGCCCATCTGCTCGAAAGTTTTCGGCACCAGCGTGGACGGTCCGCAGAGCGTCACCTTCGCGCCCAACTTCGTCAGCGCCCAGATGTTCGAGCGCGCGACGCGACTGTAAAGAATGTCGCCGAGAATCGTCACGTTCAGCCCGGCGATCTTTCCCTTGCGCTCGCGGATGGTGAACGCGTCGAGCAGCGCCTGCGTCGGATGCTCGTGCGCGCCGTCCCCGGCGTTGATGATGCTGGACTTCACCACGCGCGACAGAAAATGCGGCGCGCCCG
>CAZIFP010000468.1:0-1640 GCA_964538105.1 uncultured Bifidobacteriaceae bacterium | reverse complement strand
GAATCGCCGGGAATCAGCCAGAGCGTGTCGTCGTCGCGCAAAAACCACGAGCCGGACATCCAGCCTTGCTCCTGGCCATACCACGCACGTTTGATGGGTAGCGTGTAACCGACGACCGAGCCGAGCCCCTGCTGAAAAATCCGCGCGATGCGGTCGCGTTCCAGCTTGTCCTTGAGATTCGATTTTTCCGGCGTCACGTTTGTTGGAAAACGCCTTTCCTTCCATGAATAATAAAAAGCATCTTCGTAGGCGGGAATCAAATGCTTCGGATTCACGCCAATTGTTTTGGCCAACCGCTCCGCCAGCGCTTTTGCCTCCTTCGGGCCGTGGCCGTAATTTTTTGATTCATCCGCGATGAGCGAATCGTCTTTCCACACCGGCACGCCATCCTTGCGCCAATACGCCGCGAGCGCGAAACGCGGCAGCGGTTCGCCGGGATACCATTTGCCCTGGCCGTAATGCAGCAGCGCGCCGGGCGCAAATTTTCCGCGTAGCCGACGGATGAGTTCGCCCGAGAGAATTCGTTTCTTGTGCGACATCGCGGTGAAATTCCATTCCAGCCCGTCGGGATCGTCCACGGAAACAAATGTCGGCTCGCCGCCCATCGTCAGGCGCACGTCGCTTTTTTTCAAATCCACGTCAATCGCGTGGCCGAGTTTCTCAATGTCAGCCCATTGCTCATCGGTGTAAGGCTTGGTGACGCGCGGCGATTCATAGACGCGCTTCACCGTCATGTCGAAGGCGAATTCGGTTTCGCATTCGTCCACGCCGCCGGAAATCGGCGCGGCGCTCGAAGGATCGGGCGTGCAGGCGAGCGGAATGTGACCTTCGCCCGCGAGCAGACCGGAAGTCGGGTCGAGACCAATCCAACCGGCGCCGGGCAAATACACTTCCGTCCATGCGTGCAGGTCGGTGAAATCTTTTTCCGCGCCGCTCGGGCCGTCGAGCGATTTCACGTCGGGCTTGAGCTGGATCAAATAGCCGCTGACAAACCGCGCGGCGAGGCCGAAGTGACGGAACAGTTGCACCAGCAGCCACGCCGAATCACGGCAGGAGCCGCTGATTTTGGTGAGCGTTTCTTCCGGCGTCTGCACGCCGGGTTCCATGCGGATGGTGTATTTGATGTCCTTCCACAGCCGCTGGTTGATGGCGACAATGAAATCGTTCGTGACCATCTTTTCACTGTCCGGCATTTCCAGCCGCTCCTGCTTGGTGCGACGTTTGGTTTCGCCAATCAAGTCGCGTCGCAGCAAATTCAGATACCGCATGAAGTTCGGCGTGAGCCAGCATTTGCGCTGGAACGGCGCGAGTTCATGATCGAGCGCGTGGTCGTAGGCGAAGGGAAATTTCTGCGCATTCGGTTCGAGGAAAAAATCAAACGGGTTCAACACCGCCATCTCGGCGACCAAATCCACTTCGACCAGAAACTCGCGCGTCGGTTTTTCAAAGACGAGCCGCGCGGCGTAGTTGGACTGCGGATCCTGCTGCCAGTTGATGTAATGCTTCTCCGGTTTGATCTTGAGCGAGTAGCTCAAAATCCGCGTGCGCGCGTGCGGCGCGGGCCGGAGCCGCACGACCTGCGGACCGAGGTTGACGAGCCGGTCGTATTTGTAGTGCGTCTTGTGGTGGAGCGCGACGTG
>CAZIFP010000467.1:0-1657 GCA_964538105.1 uncultured Bifidobacteriaceae bacterium | reverse complement strand
TATCCGACCACCATCAACCCGGCCGGGCCGCCGGTCTTCTATCGCCTGTCGAATCAGTGAACTGGCGAGTGAATTTATTCGCCCCAACGGCCTTTCCGCGCGGAAAGGCCGTTGTCGTTATAACCCGGAAGCGAAAGCAACTGGTCAAGTCTGCGGCAACTTTGCCAAATAGGAAACGTGCGGATTAAACCATGGCACATCTTGAATAATTCGGCTGCGTGCGAGGCTGCCTCGCGCTCAATTTCAATCTGTTGGTCGCGCCGATCTTCAATTCGCTTTTTCCAACTGAATCAACTGGCGATTCGCTGTATCAAGCTGGCCCGAAACGAGGTTGGTGAAGATACCATCAAGTTCATTCGCAACGATGGCGTTGGTCAGGAAGTGTTGGCGCAGGTTGTAAAACCGGAAGGCCATGGCCAAATCATTTGTGCGCCGTGCAAAACCGGGTTCCAGATATTGCCGGCGATAATCCTGTATGATGCCCAAATCCCGGTAGCCGTATTCCTGGGTCGGCTCGACCATGGAGCCTTCGCCAAAGTCGTTCCAGGTGACGACTTGAACCATGGATGATGAGTTGGTCATGCCGCGACTCAAGGTTTCCCGCAGGGTGCTGCCCTGGCGATCTCCGAGGTAACCCCAATAATTTCGCACGTCTGCGCGCTGGTAGATGTCATGGAAGCGCGGGAACGCGCTGCTGATGTAAACCGGCCAGCCACCGGCTTTTTGATCGAAATCGGCGAGATAGTTTTGCAACGCGGCGTCCGACAACACGCCGCCGGTGCCGGGTGCCTGGCTCATCCACATGGGCGGCCAGCTAAACGCCCCCATGCCAACCGGCAGGCGGTTGTCCTCGGTGAAAAAGGCCGGCCGGTTGGTTGCGTCCAGCACCGAGAAAATATTCTCCCAGTTGCTGCTTGCCAGGAAATGTTGCGGACCGAAATTCAACAGCACCGGCCGGTCCTTTAACCGCAGATAACTCGTATCTGAAAAAAAATTGGTTTGCAGGTAAAGCATTTCTTGCTGGGCGTGAAAAATGTCATTACTCGCGGCGAGATACTTTCCGTCAATCATGTGCTGCACTGTCTGGTCTTCGTAGCAGATGGAAAACTTCAACCCCGCCTTCCGGGCAAACTGGAACAGCTTCACCGTCGCCTGGTTGTTGATGCCATAATCCAGGAAACCGGTCGAGCCATACCAGTCCACGATCACCCCGTCCACTCCGGCCAGCTTCATCAGCAGCACATGATACTCCAGCACGGCAGGGTCGGACGAATCATACGGGCCGATCATCGGATAATACCAGGAGGCGATCTCGCGCTGTCCTGAAGCGTTCACCCGGTCAGGGTTGAAGTGGTCCATCGTCCAGTGCCATCCCCAACTGTCGCTGTAGGGTTTGGCGGAATACCAGGGCATATAATAAACCATCAATTCCTTTGAAGCGGAACCGGCAGTTCCCGCCGTGGCCAGAATGAAAAACAGGAGGATCATCAACTTTGACATGTGTCTTGGCTTCATTCTTTGGAATCTAAACAAATTCAACCAGCGACGCAATTCCTACAACCGCTCACCGGACAAAACGCAATGGCATGGGAGCCGGCTGCTGTGATGGAAAATTTCGCCCGGCTTCCGCACAACACCACGGCTTACTCCCGAAAAT
>CAZIFP010000466.1:0-1667 GCA_964538105.1 uncultured Bifidobacteriaceae bacterium | reverse complement strand
CTCGCCAATTACGCCTACATCAATCTCGTGGACCAGATCACGCAGTTGAAGGGCATTTCCAACGTCAACGTTTTTGGCGCCGGGCAATACGCGATGCGCTTTTGGGTCAAGCCCGACCGACTCGCGGAACTCAATCTCACGGTCAATGACATCATCACCGCCATCAATGCGCAAAATACGCCCAATCCCGCCGGGTTGGTGGGCGGCCCGCCGACGCCGCACGGGCAGGAGTTCACCTATGCCATCACCGCACAGGGCCGGCTCGTTTCCGAGAAAGAATTTGGCGACATCATCATCCGCGAAAATCCGGACGGCTCGATCGTGCGCTTGAAAGACGTCGCACGCGTGGAACTCGGCGCGCAGCTTTACAACATCGTCGGCAAATTGAACGGCAAGCCGTCGGCAATCCTGGCGATTTACCAATTGCCCGATTCCAACGCGCTCGATGATGAAAAGGCCGTGCTCAAACTCATGGCAAAACTCAAGCGGAGTTTTCCCACCGACCTGGACTACATCGTTTCGCTCGACACCACGCTCGCCGTTTCCGAGGGCATGCACGACATCATGCGCACTTTGGTCATCGCGCTGGTTCTCGTCATCATCGTCGTTTTCATTTTTCTGCAGGGCTGGCGCGCCTCGATTATTCCGCTGTGCGCGGTTCCGGTGGCGCTGATCGGGACTTTTGCGTTTTTTCCGATCTTCGGTTTTACGTTGAACACACTTTCGCTTTTGGGCCTGGTGCTGGCGATTGGGCTGGTGGTGGACGACGCCATTGTCGTGGTCGAAGCCACCGAACGGCATATCGAAGACGGCATGAAGCCCAAGGACGCCGCGCTCAAGGCGATGGAAGAAGTCGCCGGCCCGGTCGTTTCCCTCGCGCTCATTCTGGCGGCGGTTTTTGTTCCGACCATTTTCATCGCGGGCATTACCGGGCGGCTTTACCAGCAATTCGCGCTGACGATTGTCATTTCCGTCATGTTGTCCGCGTTTAATGCCCTCTCGTTGAGTCCGGCGCTCGCGGCCATGTTGTTGAAGCCAAGAAATAGGAACCAATCGCGCGGGCCGCTTGGCAGATTTTACGACTGGTTCAATCGCGTGTTTGACAAGGCGCGCGATGGCTACATCAAAGTTGCCGGCACATTGATCCGCAAAAGCATTTTCACCATCATCATGCTCGCGGTCATTTTAACCGTCGCGCTTTTGCTCGGCGCGCGGTTGCCGACCGCATTTCTGCCGGTGGAAGACCAGGGCTACGCCTTTGTCGTCGCGCAACTGCCCTACGCCGCGTCGCTCGAACGCACCGACGCCGTCTGCAAAAAGATCGAGGCCATCATCCAAAACACACCGGGCGTTAAATATTGCACAACCGTCGAAGGTTTCAGCCTGTTGAGCCAGGTGCAGGCCACTTACAACGCCTTCTTTTTCGTGACGCTCAAACCGTGGAGTGAGCGGACAAAATCCGACGAACAAATCACGGGGGTCAACAAGCACATCAACGCCGAACTGGCCAAACTGCCCGAAGCCACCGCGTCCGCGTTTTCGCCGCCGTCCATTCCCGGCGTCGGCACCTCCGGCGGTTTTACTTTCATCTTGGAAGACCGCTCCGGCAGCCAGGACCCGTCCTTTCTCTCGCAAAATCTGGACAAGTTCATGGCCGCCGCGCGGAA
>CAZIFP010000465.1:0-1675 GCA_964538105.1 uncultured Bifidobacteriaceae bacterium | reverse complement strand
GGCGGCGGTGAACAGCTCGCTGCCGATCTTGAACGCGCCGACGGCGGGCGCGATTAATTCGGCAAGCTTTAATGCCTGCTCGGTCGTCGGCACGTCGAGCGCGGCGATAATTGGATTTCGCATCTGGTGAATATCAAAGCTCCGGCGGCAGAACGAAAGCCAAAAAATTTGCCCTTGACCGGCGGCGTCCGGCGTGAGGCAATGACCTCATGACATTTGCCCAAGGCAAATTTGTTGTGCTTGGCGGTCTTCTGGCTTCGCTGGCGGTGAATCCAAGTTCCACCCGCGGTTCCACGATCCGCGACGACGTGCCGGACAGCGAATACACCGATCTGGCCGCGAACGCCGCTTACGATGCGGTGGGCACGTTTGTTGATACTGGCGGCTATACCGGTTGTGGAATTCTCATCGCGCCGGATTGGGTGTTGACGGCCGGACACGTGACGGACATCGCGAGTTCGGGAACTTTCACGGTTGACGGAAATTCCTATTCTGCCAACCAGCTTGTCACTGATCCGGCGTGGACGGGCAATGTGTTTGCCGGTGGTGATTTTGGTCTGGCCCATCTCAGCACGCCGGTTACCAGCGTCACGCCGGTGATGCTTTACACCGGCTCGGCGGAATTCGGGCAGGTCGCCACCTGGGTCGGTTATGGTTTCACGGGAACCGGCTTGACAGGCTACCAAACCTCACTTGGCAATCAGAAACGCGCGTTTCAAAACACCATTGATCGCAACTTCGGCAATCCATCCGTTTTGATCGGCAGCAGTTTTGAGAACCCGCTCACGTTCGCGAACGCGCAGCCGCTGGAGGGCTGCGTCGCACCCGGCGACAGTGGCGGCGGCGTGTTCATCTCGATTGACTCGCAAGACTATCTGGCGGGCGTGATTTCCTTTGTCACTTCAACGAATGGCACGGTGGCAAATTCCAGTTATGGCGATCTTAGCGGAGCCGGTCGCGTCTCGGCCGCCATTCCGTGGATAGACAGCGTCGTGCCTGAACCGTCAACCAGCTCGCTGTTTGCCGTCGCGGGATTGGTCGTGCTTCTGGTTCGCCGCCGGCGCGCGTTTTGACTTTCAATTCTTCATCCGTTAGCCTGCGCGGATGAAAATTGCCCGCCAGACCGACAAGGATTTTTCCGCCCGGCTCCGCGAAGTCGCCGCCGATTCCAGCCTGTTCGACACTGAAATTGAATCGCGCACGAAGGCAATTTTGCATGACGTTTTTGTGCGCGGCGACGACGCGGTGCTGGAGTTCACGGAAAAATTTGACGGCGCGAAACTGTCCGCCGACCAGTTCGCGGTGACGGCGGCGGAATTGCTTGCGGCATCCATCAAAGCCGATGAACCGCTGCGCGCGGCCATTGCGGAAGCGGAAGGAAACATCGCCGGCTTCGCCAAAAAATCATTGCGCAAAAACTGGCAGTCGAAAAATACCCACGGCGCGAGCGTCGGCGAAAAATTTGATCCGTTCACGCGCGTCGGCGTTTACATTCCCGGCGGCACCGCGCCGCTTGTCTCCACGGCGCTGATGACCATCACGCTCGCGAAAGTCGCGGGCTGCAAGGAAATCGTCGTCACCACGCCGTGCGGCAAGGACGGTTCCATCAATCCGGCAGTTCTGTTTGCCGCGCGCGCGGCGGGGGCGACGGAGATTTACCGCGTCGGCGGCGCGC
>CAZIFP010000464.1:0-1678 GCA_964538105.1 uncultured Bifidobacteriaceae bacterium | reverse complement strand
GTGCCGCAAATCGAAGTCAGCTTTGACATTGATGCCAACGGCATCCTGCACGTCAGCGCCAAAAACCTCGGCACCGGCAAGGAGCAGAAAATCACCATCACGGCCAGCAGTGGACTGTCCAAGGACGAGATCGAAAAGATGCGCAAAGATGGCGAACTCCATGCCGACGAGGATCGGAAGAACAAGGAAGAACTTGAAACGCGCAACGAGGCTGACAGCGCGGTGTATCGCACGGAAAAAATGATGAAGGAAAACGCGGATAAGATTTCCACTGAAGACAAAGGCAAGCTTGAAGCCGCCGCCAACGCAGTGAAGTCAGCGCTCAAAGGCACGGACTCCGCTGCCATCAAGTCAGCCATTGAAAAACTCAACGGAACCTGGCGGGCAGTTTCGACAGAACTTTACAAGGCGGCGGCAGAAAAGAACCGCGCGGGCAAAGGTCCCGGCGGTGACCAATCTGGAAAGCCGCCGGAGGCGGAGCACAATCATGATGAGGCCAAGAAAGATGAAGAACCGGTCATTGACGCCGAAGTTGTGGATGAACATCAGCCGGCATAGTCCATGAAAATACCGACATTTTGGCTGACAGTGACTCTTATGTTCGTTGCAGCGGTCTTTTATCTTGGCAGCCCGATGTTGGGCGGGGGCGCAATCGGTATTATTCTGATGGCGGGTCTTATCTTCTATTTCGCGGGTGGATTCCGCACGAAAACCTGATGGAAAACCACTCCCAATGCCCCGATCATTCGCCAAATCCACACGTCACCATTGTTCAAGTTGAACGGGGGAACTGAAATTCGATTATGAAAATTACCTCAATCAATCGAAAAGAATCGGATGAATATAATTTGGAACTCAACACCGAACCAAAACTAGACCAGGCTGTCTTTGACCATTTCCAACGGCAAGCATCCCGTGACCCAAGATTGAAAAACATCGCCTTTTCAAAACTTGAGAATTCCGGTCTCATTCTGCATACGGGTGGGCTCATTAATTCCGTCAATCCCGAGGGCCTCGCCAGTTTAATTGAGGATCTGTTGACCAAGGCTGAATCTATTTTGGCCCGTGAATTTGCTGCTACGAGGCAAGAAGCCAACTCCCCGGAAAATCAGAAGGATTTGATCATTGAAGCGGCAGCCAAAAAACTAGGCATCCCAATCATCTAGTAGCTTTTATTTGGTGTCGCTATATGATTGCCCAACCGCATATGAACCCCATCCTTGCCGCTCCCGCCTCCGGGCGCAATGAACCAAAACCTGTTCCCGGTGGCCAAGCCACCGACCGCGCCACCCTCGCTGCCATCGCGCATCAGGCCATGATTGAGCGCGGACTGGAACCTGACTTTCCTTTGGCGGCGCAAAAAGAGTTGGTCGCCATCGGCGGACCAGCCAAAACGACAGACAATGTCCGCGACTTGCGCAATCTGCTTTGGGCTTCGATTGATAACGACGACTCTCGTGACTTGGATCAACTCACCGTTGCCGAATCGCTTGCCGGTGGTCAGGTCAGAATTCTTGTGGCGGTCGCGGACGTGGACGCCTTGGTGAGCAAAGGTTCGGCGCTCGACGCCCATGCGGCGCGCAACACGACTTCCGTTTACACGCCCGCCGCAATTTTTCCCATGCTGCCGGAGGAGCTTTCCACCAACCTGACGTCGTTGAACGAAGATCAGGACCGC
>CAZIFP010000463.1:0-1688 GCA_964538105.1 uncultured Bifidobacteriaceae bacterium | reverse complement strand
GATGGACGGCGACGGGGCGTCGCCGCCACTTTCCAAAATGGATTGCATGTAAGCCTCCTGTTCGCGTTTTTGCCGCCGACGCCGGATGGTCAGCGCATTGGCACTGGCGTAGCGCGCCGTGCGGCAGAGCCAGCCGCTCAAAATGGTCTGGTCGCCCAGCGAGTCCGCCTTGCGCGCGAGGATGATGAAAACCGCCTGCGTAATTTCCCCGGCCAGATGCGGGTCGCGCACCGATCGCAGCGCCACGGAATAGACGAGATTGACGTGGCGCGTGACGAGCGTGGCGAAGGCCGCCTCGGAATTTTGCCGGGCATATTCCCGCAACAGCGCGATGTCGTCGTTCGGCATTTACAGATATATTTACGCCAACCGGGAAAGGTAACAGTTTATTTTTTGCCGGCGGCATTCCGGCGCTTATGCAAGCAGGGCAAAAAATCTCCTTTCTAATGAAAAATAATCGCGTTTTTTTGAAAACATTTATTGCGCCCGGCTCGTTTTTGAGTGAAAAATAGTTGAACGCGGGCTTATCCCGTCTTGCGTTCCCAGAATACAATGCCGAAAGCTAATGTGAACAGCCGCGCCCCGATGGGGTCGCCGCCGAAACAAGGACTCTACGACCCGCAGTTTGAGCATGACTCCTGCGGCATCGGATTCGTTGTCAACATCAAGGGCAAAAAGTCCCACCAAATCGTGGCGGACGGCCTGCAGATCCTGATGAATCTCGATCATCGCGGCGCGGTGGGCCATGAGCCGAACACCGGCGACGGCGCGGGCATCCTCATCCAGACGCCGCATGAATTTCTCGTCAAGGTCACCACCAAGCTGGGTTTCAAGCTGCCGGCGTTCGGCGACTACGGCGTGGGCATGTTGTTTCTGCCAAAAAATCTGCTGGAGCGCAACGCCGTCAAGACCTCGTTCGCCAAGATTGTTTCCGCCGAGGGCCAGACATTGCTTGGCTGGCGCGACGTGCCGACGGACAATTCCTCGCTGGGCAAAACCGCCGTCGCCGCCGAGCCGCACATGGCGCAGGTGTTCATCGGGCGCAATCCCGAACTGAAGGACGAGGCGGCGTTCGAGCGCAAGCTTTACGTCATCCGCAAACAGGCGGAGCAGAAAATCCGCTACGGCAGCAAGATTGACGGCGGAAAATGGTTTTACGTTTCCAGTCTCGCGGTGCGGACGATGATTTACAAGGGCATGTTGATGCCGGAACAGGTCGCGAAATATTATCCCGATCTGCGCGACGAAAGCATGGTCACGGCGATGGCGCTGGTGCATTCGCGTTTTTCCACGAACACGTTTCCGAGCTGGGACCGCGCGCATCCGAACCGCTACATCGCGCACAACGGCGAAATCAACACGCTGCGCGGCAACGTCAACTGGATGAAGGCGGCGCAGGCGAATTTCAAGTCCGCTCTGTTCGGCAAGGACATCAAGAAAGTCATCCCCGTCATCAACGAGGACGGCAGCGACTCGGCGCAGTTTGACAACTGCCTCGAACTGCTGGTCATGGCCGGCCGCGAGCTGCCACACGCGATGATGATGATGATTCCCGAGCCGTGGGAAAATCACGAGAGCATGGACACGGAACGCAAGGCGTTCTACGAATACAATTCCTGCCTGATCGAGCCGTGGGACGGCCCGGCCTCGATGGCGTTCACCGACGGCATCCGCATCGGCGCGTGCCT
>CAZIFP010000462.1:0-1703 GCA_964538105.1 uncultured Bifidobacteriaceae bacterium | reverse complement strand
TTGTAGGTGGCATTGGAACCAAATCCACCATTCCCGTTGTTGGTCAGCACGGTCACGGTGCTGTCGCCACTGTTGGCCGCAATCAAATCAAGTTTGCCGTCGCCATTAACATCCACTGCCGCGAAGGAGACCGGGCCGCTGCCGACGCTGTAAGTGGCGTTGGAGCCGAAGACACCGCTGCCGTTGTTGGTCAGCACCGTCAGGGTGCTATCACCATAGTTGCAACTGATCAAAGCCAGCTTGCCGTCGTTATTCACATCCACCGCCTGAACTTGTTGCGGACCGGTGCCAACGGTATAGGTCGCATTCGAGCCAAAGACGCCGTATCCACTGTTCGTCAACACGGTCAGGGTGCCATCGCCGGAATTGGCGGAGACCAAATCCACTTTGCCATCAATGTTCAAATTCGTTGCAATGACCGAGTAAGGCCCGCTGCCCACAGTATTCGTAGAGGCGGGGGTGAAAGTTCCATCGCCGTTGTTGGTGAGCACGGTCAGGGTGCCGTCGCCATTGTTGGCGGTCACCAAATCCAGTTTGCCATCGCCATTGACGTCAACCGCTGCGACCGATACCGGCGTGCTTCCCACGGGATAAATGTCACCAGTGCCAAACAGGCCGGCCCCGTTGTTGGTCAGCACGGTGAGCGTGCCATCGCCGGCATTGGCGGAGATCAAGTCCGGTTTGCCGTCGCCGTTCACATCCGCCGCCGTCACCGAAAACGGCGCAAGACCGACTTCGGGCGACGAGGATAAAACAAAATTCTGGGCGGCGGACTGGTGCAGGCCGGCCACGAGCACCAGCAGCGACAAAGCCAAAGCGTTCCGAGCGATGAATGTTTTTGTCTCCATAAAGTATGAGTGTGTATGGTTCAAAACTGCGGGCATTCAACCAGCAATCCGGCCAAAATAGCAAGCATATTGTCAAACCACAGCCTTTACTGGCCGCACGGTGAAGTCACTGCGTCACTGATTTTCCGCCGAGAGAAACCGTTCCGCGTCAATCGCCGCCGTGATGGCATGACGAAATCACATGATTTCCGGGATGCCGTTCGTTGACGGCGCAATCGGCGGAGTTTTGGCCGGTGCTGGAACTGGCGGAGCGCCGGTCGCACTGGCGGCGTTGGTGAAATCCAAAACGGTCAACTGATTGGTGCTGTTCAGCACGATCTCCGGTTTGTCGTGGTAGTTTGTGATCTTGCCGCGGATTTCGATGGATTTTCCCTTCAGCGCATTCGCGTCGCCATAGTAACTGCTCTTGCCGTGGATGATCACAATCGCGAACGGCGAATCCGGATACGGCTGGTCGAGATTCAAAAAGGTAACGCTCGGCCGGATGGTGACCTGGGCGACCTTGCCGGTCACAATCATCATTTGATCATAATGGCCGGTCGCCTCCAGCGCCCCGATCTTCACCAGCGCAGCATCGCCGCCTTTGGCGGGCGCGTTGGTGTCCGCCGCCGACAAAGCGATGGCAAATGCCGGGGCAATTAAAATTGAAAGAATTGTTTTCATAAAATATTTGGTTCAGCGGTCCAAGGATCATTCATTCCGCGCCGATAAAAATCGTTCCGCGTCAATCGCCGCCGCGCAGCCCGCGCCCGCCGCCGTGATGGCCTGGCGGTAAACATGATCCGCACAGTCGCCCGCCGCAAACACGCCCGGCACATTCGTCATCATGCCTTCCTTGGGAATGATGAAACCGTT
>CAZIFP010000461.1:0-1721 GCA_964538105.1 uncultured Bifidobacteriaceae bacterium | reverse complement strand
GTGAATTACGCGGTCAAGAGCAGCCTGCTCTTGAGCTTCCTCGAATCCGTGCCGGACGTGGCGAACAAACTGAAAGCGCCGAACACGGCGGATGAGAAGTTTCAGGATGTGGTGAAGTCAGCACAGGACGCGGCGGTGCTGGTGTTGGTTTACTGATTTTTAACTGCGAAATACACGAAACACGCGAACGCCGAACAACATCAATTCCCCGGCTGTGATTTCGCGTATTTGGCGTATTTCGCGGTTAATTGCTTCCCGGCGGCGGTGCTGGTGCCGTTGAATTAAACGTCCTTGCGCGGGAACAATGGGGAGGGTTCGCCGATCACCTGGCCCGGCGGCAAGCCGCCCCAGGTCGCGGCGTCGAGCTTGTCCGGCGAACCGGTCAGACCAAGCTGCGCATAAATCTTCGTGGAAGTTTCCGGCAAAAACGGCCAGAGCAAAACAGCCAGCACACGGCACGTCTCGGCGAGATTGTATAAAACTTCGTCGAGCCGCTGCGCCTGCGCCGGGTCTTTCGCCAGCTTGAATGGCGCGGTCTGATCCACGTATTGATTCGCGCGGGTGACGAGGCCCCAGATGCTTTGCAGCGCGGATTGAAGCTGGCTTTGCTTGAACAGCGCGCGGGTTTCGTCCGCCGCCTTCGCCGCGTCCGCCGCCAGTTCGTTTGATTTGGCCGGAACAATTCCGTTGCGATAACGCTTGAGCATCGAGAGCGAGCGGTTGACGAGATTGCCGAGGCCGTTCGCGAGTTCAGCCTGATAACGCGAGCGAAAGCCGGCGTCGGTCCAGTTGCCGTCCGGGCCGATGTCGAGTTCGCGCAGGACGTAAAAACGCAGCGCGTCCACGCCCCATTCATTCACGATGGCGACCGGGTCAACCACATTGCCGGTGCTCTTGCTGATCCGCGCGCCGTCCTTCTGCCAAAAGCCGTGGACGAGAATCTGTTTCGGCAGCGGCAGGCCCATCGCCTTGAGCATGATCGGCCAATAGACCGCATGAAATTTCAAGATGTCCTTGCCGATGACATGAATATCGGCGGGCCAAAGTCCGAGCGACTCGTGCGCGTGCGCGATGCTGGTGTAATTCACCAGCGCGTCGAACCAGACATAGGTGACGAACTCCGGGTCGAACGGAATTGGGATGCCCCAGTTCAGCCGCGCGACCGGGCGCGAGATGCACAGGTCTTCGAGCTTGTTGTTCTTGAGAAAGCCGAGCACCTCGTTCCGGCGATACGACGGCGCGATGAAATCGGGATTCGCCTCGATGGTGTCAATCAGCCATTGCTGTTGCGCGCCAAGCTTGAAGTAATAATTGTCTTCCTTGAGTTCAACCACCTCGCCGTAGCTGGCGTCGAACTTGCCGTCGGGCAGACGGTCTTTCTCGGTGAGAAACGTCTCTTCCTTGGCGGAATAAAAGCCGGTGTAGGTGGCCTTGTAAAAATGGCCGGCAGCATTCAACTTGGAAAGGGTCGCTTGAACAAACTCCTTGTGGCGCGGGTCGGTCGTGCGGACAAAATCGTCGTTCGTCAGCTCCAGTTTTTTGGCGAACGCCAGCCAGTCCGCCGCAAGCGCGTCGCAGTATTCCTGCGGATTTTTCTTCTCCGCCTGCGCCGCCTGCTGGACTTTCTGGCCGTGCTCGTCGAGGCCGGTCAGGAAAAACACTTCCTGACCGAGGCTGCGCCGGGCGCGCGTGATGACGTCGGCAATGATTTTCTCGTAGGC
>CAZIFP010000460.1:0-1727 GCA_964538105.1 uncultured Bifidobacteriaceae bacterium | reverse complement strand
CCATGAATTGTTTCTTGCATTCAAGGAGGCGCTGACCAACATTGTCAAGCATGCCGAGGCCACGGAAGTTCGCCTGAACATCCAGGTCGAACGGGGCCAGATTTGCCTGACGGTCACCGACAATGGCAGAGGCAGGATTGATCTGGGACAACAGGATGGAATGGATGGATTGGCCAACATGCGGGCTCGCCTCGAAAAACTGGGCGGGCGGTTTGAATTCAACAGCAAACCCGATGAGGGCACAACGGTGCGTTTTAACCTGCCGTTAAATTGAGGACTTATGACCAAAATTGCCATCGTTGAAGACAATAAAGTCATTCGTGAAAGCCTCATGGAATTTGTCAAGACGGACCCGGAATGCGAGTGCGTCTATGTTTGTGCAACCGCCAAGGAAGCGCTAAAGGAAATTCCCAAGCGTCCGGTGGACATTGTGTTGATGGACATTCAACTGCCGGACATTTCAGGCATTGAATGCACAGCCCGGCTGATACAACTGCTCCCCAAAATCAAAATCATCATGGTGACCGTCTATGAAGACACCGAACGTATTTTCAAAGCGCTCCGGGCCGGCGCTTACGGTTATCTTTTGAAACGTTGCACGCCGGAGGAACTTGTTTCGGCCATCCGCGAAGTGCGGAATGGCGGCGCTCCGATGTCGCGGGAAATCGCCCGCAAGGTCATCGTTTCATTTAAGGAACCGGCCAATACGGCTTTGGACGTGGACAATCTTTCTCCTCGCGAACGGGAGATTCTTGAATTATTGGCCGCAGGATTTCCCAACAAGCAAATTGCTGCCCGTGTCGGTCTTACCGACGGCACGGTGCGCTGGCATCTGCGGCATGTTTATCACAAGCTGCACGTGCGCTCACGAACTGAGGCCACGCTTAAGTTTCTTTCGGCCAAATCAGAATAGAAAATCAGAGTAGATTCTGGCTGACCAAAAATTTTCCAAAAACCATACATTTGTGAGGCTGGGCGAATTCTGAATAGAAGCAACAATGTGAAATGCGCCAGCCAAGAGTCTAAATCGTTCCATTGTTTTTAATGAAACAAGGCTTAGATTGCGTTTGTTGGGCGGGAAGTCCTTATTATGATGATCACGAGATTTAAAAGTCAAAAGCTGCTAATTTTATTTGTTTTATTTTCCACGGCTATTGGCAGTTCGGCGGGGACAATGAATCTTTATGTTGAAGACTGGGGCACTTACAACGGCGGCGCTGCACTCGTAGCCAACGGCGTGCTCGGGCAGGTTGGCTGGACAGGTGTTGCCGTTTCTCAGACTGCAGGACCTTATCTCGGCATATATCAGGCCGCCAGCGCGACGGATGCCGGCACTGGCGCAGCTTTGCCAGTGAACACGGGTTATTTTACCAGCTTGCTTCCCAATCAGACCACCGCCGGGATGTTTTACACTACAAGTTCGTCCGGTGCCGGCACGGAAGGCGATTCTGCCTTTCCCGCCATTGATCCCACGCAGTTCACAAACCTTACTTTCTCCGTAGAAGTCCGGGAACAGACTTCCGGCACGAAAAGCACAAACTATTTTGCGGTTCAGGTGGGCGGAGCATGGTATGTGGCCAACAACAATCCGCTGCCTGTTTACACCGGCACTTACCCCAGCTTCACCAATGCCACCATGCTGTATACCAACCTGGCATCCGTTTGGAACAACCTGACCATCAGTGCCACCGGCGTAACCATCGGCTCCATGGCCGGAGCTAATTTGT
>CAZIFP010000459.1:0-1728 GCA_964538105.1 uncultured Bifidobacteriaceae bacterium | reverse complement strand
GCGCCGACCATGGCCTGGTTGCCGATTTTCAAGTGACCGGCAATGCCCGACTGCGAAGCGATCACGCAATAATCTCCGAGCTTCGTGCTGCCGGCAAATCCAACCTGGCCCATCACCAGGCAGTTCCGCCCGATGGCGACGTTGTGGGCGATGTGAACCAAATTATCAATTTTCGTGCCCTGACCGATGACGGTGGCCCCGAGCGCGCCGCGATCAATGGCCGTGTTTGCGCCGATTTCGACATCGTCATGAATGATGACATTGCCAACCTGCAACATTTTGCGATGCCGGCCTTCGTCGAACACATAGCCGTAACCGTCCGAGCCGATGACCGTGCCGGCATGAATGAAAACGCGATGACCGATCTGGCATTTCGGATAAATGACCACGTTCGGAAACAGGCAGACATCGTCGCCCAACTGGCAGTCGAGGCCGATATGATTGCCGCCGAGCAACACGGAACGCGCGCCGATTTTGACGCGCGCCCCGATCACGCAGTTCGGCCCGATGTGCGTGGTGGGATCGATTTGTGCGGAGGCGGCGATGGTTGCGCTGGGATGAATTCCCGGCGCATGTTCGTCCGGCGGAAAAAACAGCGGCAGCAGTTTCGCCACGGCCACGCGGGCATCCGGCACGCGGATGAGAATTTTTGAGGCGGAGGTGAAATTTCCCGAGATGAGAATCGCCGTGGCCTGGCTTTGTTCGGCGGCGGCAAAGTAAGTCTCCTTTTCGGCGAACGTCAGGTCGCCGGGTTTGGCGTTGTCGGCCGATGCGAAACCGGTCAACGCCACCGAGCCGTCGCCGAGGACTTCGCCCCGGAGTTTTTCCGCGATTTGAGCAGCAGTGAATGTCATGGTGTGATGGGTTGGGCGGACGCTGGTATGGGCAGAGCCGCCAGGGCTCTGCGGTTTGGTTTGGTAAGATTGATTTCTCCGGCGGCATGGGCCGGATTTTTGAGCGCGTCAAAGTCTCGGCAGGGAGGTCATTTGTTGCGCGTCCACATCCCAGACTTTCAAACGCAGGCAGCGGATGATGTCCACCACTCGCAGCGAAGTGGTCTTGGGTTTGGCCAGTTCGGGAATCGCCTTCAGCACTTCCGGCAGGCGGTAAAATGGGACGCGGGCGTTGAGGTGATGGATGTGATGATAGCCAATGTTGGCCGTGAACCAGCCCATGACCGGGCCGGTCTTCAAAAAACTGGAGGATTCGAGCGCGGCTTTTTCGTAGGCCCAGCCGGCCCGGTCATAAAACGAGACGCCGGGAAAGTTGTGCTGCGCGTAAAATAAATACGATCCGATGGCGCTGGCGACCAGGTGCGGAATGATGAGCGTCAGCAACAACGCCGGCCAGCCGAAGAAAATTGTGAGCACCACTGCCAGCGTGAGATGCACCACCGTGGCGATCAGGCAGTCATAATGTTCGCGGGGACTATTGAAAAACGGATAGATGCACATGCCGTAAAGAAACACGAAGACGTAGCCGAACAGGATTGTCAGCGGATGGCGCATGAACAGATATTGCAGCCGTTCGGATTTCGGCGACTTCAAATACTGGGCGCTGGTCATGATGGGATAGGAGCCGATGTGCGCGCTGCGGAGCTTGGAATTGTGCTTGTGATGGTAGTTGTGCGACGCGCGCCAAATGCTGCTGGGGCTTAACGACAGCACGCCAAACGCGCGCATGAAGTATTCCGCCAGCCGCGACTTGGACAAAATGGCGTGATGTTGC
>CAZIFP010000458.1:0-1730 GCA_964538105.1 uncultured Bifidobacteriaceae bacterium | reverse complement strand
CCGTGGTGGAACTCACGCCGCGCTTCGTGAAAAATTTCCGCAGCTTTTCCAGCGCCCGGTTCACGCGCATCTTGGCTGCGTCCTCACTCGCACCCAGCGCCGCGCCCACTTCCGAGAAGTTTTTGTTCTGGAAAAACCGCAGCACAATCGCATCGCGGTCGCGCTGGCCGAGCCGGGCAATGGCATCGTCCAGCAGCGGCTCGATCTGCCGCCACGTCCCGGGGTCGGGTTCGTTCAAGGTGGATTGCATGAAGGCCTCCTGTTCGCGTTGCGCCCGGCGGCGCCGGATTTTCAAGGCATCGGCGGCGGCAAACCCGGCCGTGCGGTGCAGCCAGCTCGGCAGGATGGTGTCCGCCCCGAGCGTGTGCGCCTTGCGCGCCAGAATGATGAACACGGCCTGGGTGATCTCCTCGGCCAGCAGCGGGTCGCGCACCTGCCGCACCGCCGCCGAATAGACGAGGTTGACGTGACGCGTGACCAGCGTGCCAAACGCGGGCTCGGACTGGCGGGCGGCATAATCCCGCAAAAGTGCCATGTCGTCATTCATCGTTCACCAATACATGGACGCCAAACCGGAAAGGTAACAGCCTATTTTTACAATTTTGGAAATTATTTTTGCCGGTTTCGTGCCGCCGCCGGATGACGCCCGCCAGCGCCCGGTTTTCCGGCATCACCTACGCCCGCGATGGCGGTGGAACAATTTCAACTGCTGGCTGCTGATTTTTCATGCAATACCGCCCGGCCAGCGTGAGCGCCTGCCGTGAATTCATGCTCAATCAGGAACCGCCATTACCAATTCGTTTCCAGGAAGATATTTTGCTTGAAAGAATTATTGTTTCGCCTTGCCGGCAAATTTCCATTCCTTGCCAATTCGTTGAACAGAAAATCTCTGGGTTTGCTGCAAACCTTCGGCATTCATTTCAAACATCACCTCGTTTTCGGAAAGAACCCGCATTTGAAGGATTTGGTATCCGGTCATCTGCGCAAAGTCCGCCCTGTCTTTCTGGGTGATAATTTCATCATCCGGTTTGCCGGCCAGATTCTCGTGCATGCCGGGAGCAAGGCCGGCCAGCAAGGTTTTTACATCGCCATTGGCGACCGCCCACATGCAGGATTCAAATGCCGACTCCGGGTTGGAATATCCGGCGAAGTGCCATGATGCCTTGGGGAACTCGATCTGGCCATCAGGGACGGGCTGTGGTTTGGCCACCTGCCGGTGGTGGTGGTGTATTACCGTGGTGGTTGTTCCGACTGCCAGAAGCAGCACCAGACCGGCAACGCCGGCGGATTTCATCTTGGTCCATGCCATAAGTTTCAAGGTTCCTTTCACAAGAGTTAAGGTTGATGACGCAACCGCCGAACTCTTCACGGCAGTCACGGAAATTGTCGTTGCCAAGCCCACGGGCGCGGCCTGCACGGAGTTGGCGGAAATCGCCCCGGCCAGGATGGCGGTGGTGGAACTGACACCGCGCTTCGTGAAAAATTTCCGCAGCTTTTCCAGCGCCCGGTTCACGCGCATCTTGGCTGCGTCCTCGCTCGCGCCCAGCGCCGCGCCGACTTCCGCGAAATTTTTATTCTGGAAAAACCGCAACACCAATGCGTCGTGATCTTTTTGTCCGAGCTTTTCCAGCGCGCCGTCCAGCAGCGGCGCGATCTGGTTCCAGGTTTCCTCGCCGATGGACGGCGACGGGGCGTCGCCGCCACTTTCCAAAATGGATTGCATGTAAGCC
>CAZIFP010000457.1:0-1781 GCA_964538105.1 uncultured Bifidobacteriaceae bacterium | reverse complement strand
GTTTGTAGGGGAACGGCACAAACAGGCCCACGCGCCCGCCGCCGGACGGGTCGGTATGCAGGTTTGCGTTCGCGCCGCCGGACGTGGTGCCCACGTTCCCGCCCAAATCCAGCGCGCCGGCAGTTCCCACTCCGTCCGACGAACTTGGCCCGTTCACTCCATAAACCGAGTAGTTGATGAACTTGCCGTCTTCACCGAAAGGCACGGCCCCAAGCATTTCGACTCCGGCCCCGCTTTCTGGAATCAACGCATCCACCGCCAGCGGGTCATCCGGAAACTTGTTCAACCACCCTGCGTTCCGCTGGCTGTAAGTTCCCAGCGGCAGCAACAGATAGCCCCCCGCAAAGGTCATGTAATCGTTCAACACATAATCCATCTGCGCGAAACTCAAATCGAAGCTGGTGGAAGAACCGCTGTCGTGGGTTCCGGCGGCGTTCTGGCCATTCTGCAACGTGGTGTCAAAGCCGGCCTCGAACAAAATGTTGTCCCCGGCGCGATACAGGAAAATGGGCGCAAAATCAGCCAGCAAAAACGCCCCGTTTTGTCCCGACGCTTTCACATATTGCACTTCCGCGTCGCCCAGCATCATGAAGTTGTGGTTGACGGTGGCCTCGTCAAGCGGCTGCCGCGGTGGAAGCTGCTGCGCCTCCGCGGCCTCGATGCTTTTCTGTTCGGCGTTCGTCGCCATCTGCTGGGTCTCGGCCAGCTTCTGCTTGAGCTGCTGGATTTCCTGCAGGTCCTTCTCATGCGCCTGCTCCGCCGCCAGGTTTGTCTGCTGCATGCTCTGCATCTGGTCGCTCAACTTCTGCACCGCCTCCTTCAAGGCGTTGAAGTCGGAATCGCTCACTTCGGCGGACGCGCGCGGCGTCAGCGTCATCCCCAGCGTGCAGGCGGCGGCCACCAGTCCAAACATCCAGCGGTTTGATTTTAGGGTCATTTTCATTCGTGGTTCAGGTGATTGACGGATGGTTCAACGACCGCTGTTGTCCTGGAGGTATTGCAAAATCAGGTTTGCCTGCTTCACGGGAATGTTCGCGCGCACCTGCATGTGCAGCATGATGGTTTTCCATTGCGCCCCCGTCCGCTCCGTCGGATATCGCTCCGGATGGCACCGGTTGCAGTGGATCGAATAAAGTTCCGCCCCGGTGAGCGGCGTTTTCGGTGCAACAATATTTGGCGCCGGCGTTTTGGCTTCCAAGGTCACGGAATTGGTCTGTGCCGGCGCGGAA
This sequence comes from uncultured Bifidobacteriaceae bacterium, assembly GCA_964538105.1. Classification (GTDB taxonomy): domain Bacteria; phylum Verrucomicrobiota; class Verrucomicrobiia; order Limisphaerales; family UBA11358; genus UBA11358. Next base: position 552 of record CAZIFP010000457.1, on the reverse strand, counting down.
TTGGTTTGCGACTGCAACGCGTCGGATTTCGTGTCGGCAGAATAAAGGGCCGGGGACAGCCCGATCATCAACGCGGCGACGGCCACAGCAGCAAAAATTGTTGCAATGGGTTCTTTCGATATTATGGATTTGTTCATGTTGCTTTTATGTTTATGGCAAATAAAATTCGCAACCACCATGGGGTGATTACCCCATATCCGTTATTCCCGGGTTCAGCTATAGTTCCCGCCATTTTGCCTGATGGCGCTGTCATGGATATGCTGATTATTCATTTACGATGTTAAGTTTAATTATGACAGTCCGGCAAAGACTCTCCCTTTCTTGTCAAAAATTAACCGATTCTTGTTCTTTGCATTACTTAAGAACATGGCTGGACAAATTGTCTGGGCTCACGTGCGAGGGCGAGGGGATATATTTGGGGACGTGAACCCAGGCGGGCGGTCTGGGCCGTATTGTCCACCAGACCCTTGCTCCGGGCTAATATATTTCGCCCTTGCAGGGGAATGGCGCTTACATAGTGCCTAAAACTTTTGGGGAGAGTTGTTTGTGTCG
>CAZIFP010000456.1:0-1784 GCA_964538105.1 uncultured Bifidobacteriaceae bacterium | reverse complement strand
AATTACATCCATGAATTGTGGGACAACGAGATCACGCCCGGCGTGCGCGAGTCGGCGCAGGTGATGCGAATGAAGAAGTTCACGAACTTCATCGGAGAAGGTGTTGACGCAAAATTCCTGCATGACATCCGCCGCGTGGCGACGACGGCGGAGTTCTGGCGCGTGTGCGAAGCGGCGCTGGATCATGACGAGCCAATGTCGCTGGAGCCAAAAACGGCTTCGGAAGCTGCCCTGGATTTGCCGGCTTCGTTTTGATGCGATGGTTAAAGTTGTTTGCCTGTTTTGGAAAAACTGCGAATTTTACGACCATGAACGCTGAAACCCTGCAGCAGCTCGAACGGCTCGAAGCCCACGTCACCCACCTGGAACGCCAGGTCGAGCAGTTGAACGAGGTGGTGACCGACCAGAGCAAACTGGTCGAGTTTCTAAAAAAACAAATGCAGCGCCAGTCAAGCGTGCTGGAAACCATCGAACTGGAAAGCATCAAGGCCAACAACGCCCGCCCGCCGCATCATTAACACCAAAAATCTCAACCGCTAATCGGCGCTTATCTCCGCTGATAAATTTTTGCGATAAGCGAAAATCAGCTCCGATTAGCGGTTCATAAATCCGTCCGTCTCGACTTCGCGCGGAAATTTGGTAAGGTGGTTCCGTGAGTTTTGTTTCTGAATTCAATTCGCTGCCGCTGGACGCGCTGGTCAAGAAATCGTTCGCCACCGGCACCGCCGCCGCGCGCGAAACACTCGGCCGATCCAACCTTTCGCTGGCCGACTTCGCCGCGCTGATTTCGCCGGCGGCGGGCGATCTGCTGGAGACGATCGGGCGCCGGGCGCACGCGATGACGCAGCAACGTTTCGGCAAGACCATCCGAATGTTCGCGCCGCTGTATCTTTCCAACGAGTGCGTCAACAACTGCTCCTACTGCGGCTTCTCGCGCGACAATCCGATCCTGCGCGTCACGCTCTCGCTCGATGAAGTGCGGCAGGAGGCGCAGGCCTTGAAGGAACAGGGCTTCCGCAACATCCTGCTGGTCGCGGGCGAACATCCGAAATTTGTCTCCAACGGCTACATGCGCGACTGCATCGCCGCGCTGCACGCCGACTGGCCGAGCGTCTCGCTCGAAGTCGGGCCGATGGAAACGGAGGATTACCGTCCGCTCGTCGCCGCCGGCGCGGATGGGCTGGTGGTTTACCAGGAAACCTACGACCGCGCGGTTTATGCCGAGATGCACACCGCCGGGCCGAAACAGAATTTCAACTGGCGGCTGGAGACGCCGGAACGCGCCTACGTCGCCGGGTTCCGCCGGCTCGGCATCAGCCCGCTTTATGGCCTGGCCGACTGGCGGTTCGAGGCGTTGAGCGTGGCCGCGCATGCGGATTATCTGTTGCGCCACTGCTGGAAGGCGGCGCTGACGATTTCCACCGTGCGCATCCGCCCGTCCGCGGGCGAGTTCGAACCGCTGACGCACCTCCGCGACCGCGAGCTGGCGCAACTGATTTGCGCGCTGCGCCTGATGTTCCCCGATGCCGGGATCTCGCTCTCGACGCGCGAGACGCCGAAGCTGCGCGACGGTTTGATTCCGCTCGGCATCACGATGATGAGCGCCGGGGCGCGCACGGAGCCGGGCGGCTACACCGGTGCGGGCCGGGAAAAAATCCATCACACCGAGCGCGGCATCATCAAGGCGCTGCCGTCCGGCGCGAGCGAATGGGCGCCGCAGGAAAAACGCCCGACGAACGCCACCGGCCAGTTCAACATCGGCGACGAGCGCCCGCCGCAGGAAG
>CAZIFP010000455.1:0-1819 GCA_964538105.1 uncultured Bifidobacteriaceae bacterium | reverse complement strand
TGGTGCCCCGGGGGGGATTCGAACCCACGACCAATTGATTAAGAGTCAACTGCTCTACCAACTGAGCTACCGAGGCAACCACGTTCCGCCTTTGCCGGCAAAACGAACGAACACTTTACGCCAAAACAAAAGCCTGCGGCAAGTTTTATCGCTTCAACCGGGGCGGCTCGACCTTCTTCAAGCCGACCTCGTGCGCAATGTCGTCGAATTCCTCGTGGCTGACTTCTTCGAGCTGCTTGCCGCGCGCCTTGAGCTTTTCGTTAATCTTGATGGCCTTCTCGGTCATCTCGTCGTGCGTCTCCTGCGTGCCGCCGACGAGCGCAAAGTTCGGGCCGGTGGTGATGCGCTTCTTCCCGTCGGAATCCAGCCCTACGCCGAGCAGCGCGGCCTTGCGCTTAGGTTTTTTTGCGTTCGCCATGCGGAAAAGTTAAAGTGGAATTGCAGCAAGTTCAATCACGCGGATTGAACTTCGATTCGCGTGCGAGCTGCTCCCACATTTTTTTTTGCGCGTCGGAAATTTTGCCTGGCACGACGATCTTGGTGGTGACGAGAAGGTCGCCATCCTTGCCAAGGCCGCGTCCGCGCACGCGAAGTTTCTGGCCACTGGCAGTGCCAGCCGGAATCTTTATGTTCACCTTGCCGTCCAGGGTCGGCACGGAAATTTCCGCGCCGAGCGCCGCTTCCCACGGCGCGAGCTCGAGTTCGTGAATGAGGTTGTGTCCGTCCACCTCAAAGTCGGGATGCCGGGCGAGCCGCACACGCAGATACAAATCGCCGCCGGCCTCGCCGCGTCCGGCGATGCGCAGCTTCTGGCCTTCCGTGATGCCCGCCGGAATTTTCACCTGATGCGAGTCGGTGCGGTTCTCGTGCCGAATGGTGACGGTGCGGACGGAACCGCGCTTGGCCTCCTCCAGCGTTACCATGATGTCGCCCTCGATGTCGCGGCTTTCCGGTTCTTCCGGCGCGAAACCATCTCGTTGCCCGAAACCGCCCGCGCCGCCGCGCATCCGCGAACCAAACAGTTGCTCAAAGAAATCGCTGAAGCCGGTGCCGCCGAAATGCGTTTCAAAATCCTCGCTGCTCATCGGCCGCCCGCCGCGAAACGTCTGGCCTCCGCCGAATCCGCCGTAGCCGGGCGGCGGACGAAATTCCGCGCCCGATTTCCAGTTCGCGCCCAGCTCGTCGTATTTCTTGCGCTTGTCCGCGTCGGAGAGGACTTCGTAAGCTTCGTTGATCTCCTTGAACTTTTCCTCGGCCTTCTTTTTGTCCTTGGCCACGTCCGGATGGAATTCGCGTGCGAGCTTGCGGAAGGCTTTTTTGATCTCGTCCGCGCTGGCGGTGCGCGCCACGCCGAGGCTCTGGTAGTAATCTTTGTATTGAACGGGCATAAATTAAACGCGGAAGAATGTGCCTGCTGGCGGGCTTTTGTCAAAAACAAGAAGCGCGAAGAATGACTTCGCGCTTCGAAAAACGTGACTGCCGCTGCCGGCTTATTTCGGCTTCGTTTCCTTTTTCGTGTTGTCCACGCTCAAGAACCGGGTGCCGGCCATGTCGCCGTTGCGTCGCCAGACCTTGACGAGAATCTGGTCGCCTTTTGCCGCTTTGCAAAGCTTCACCGCGCTGTCCGAATCGTTCACGGGCTGGCGGTTGATTTCCACAATGACGTCGCCTTTTTGCAAACCGGCCTCGGCGGAATTAGAATCCTGGGCCACGTCCGTGACAATCGCGCCCTGCACGCTGTCGGGAATCTTCAGCTCCTGCCGCACATCATGGTCCGGCATCGGGTGGAAGGATGACACGTCATCCCCAACGGGGTACT
>CAZIFP010000454.1:0-1822 GCA_964538105.1 uncultured Bifidobacteriaceae bacterium | reverse complement strand
TCCCAACGGCAAGCTCGGCACCGGCCGCCAGACCTTCCGCACGCTCGTCGCCGGACAGGTGGCGACCAACATCATCGCCGGCAACATCCTGTATTTTTACCAGCCGCAATCGTTCGCCATCACCAAGTGAAAACTGAATTTCAAATTACGAATTCCGAATTCCGAACCGGTGAACGGAGGAGCGCCGCTTCATTCTTCATTCGCCGCGCCTTCACGCTCGTCGAGGTCATGATGGTGATGGCGCTGCTCTCGCTGATCGTCATCGCGCTGATGGGCGTGTTCAGCAGCACGCAGGCCGCGTTCCGCGCCAGCGTCACCCAGACCGACGTGCTCGAGAGCGGCCGCGCCGCGATGGATCTCATCTCCGGTGATTTGCGGGCGATGACGCCGTCGCTCGGAGCCACCAATGTTTTTGGCAACCCAAACAATTCCGTGCAACTGGCGAACAACGGCCTGATTCCGGTGAATTTTTATATCACCAACTTCAGCACTTCCATCCCGCCACTGATCCAGTCGCTCGTGGCGAGCACCCAGCAGCGGACCAACCTGGTGGAAGGCTTTTTCGTCCTGAGCCGCAACAACCAGACCTGGACCGGCGTGGGTTATTATGTGGACACAACTTCAACCAATGCAGTCAATCCGCTTTATCGCTTCTCGATGAGCACCAATGTTGCCGTGGCCAACGGGCCGGGCATTCTGTTCGCCAGTTTTTACTATTCCATTTACTACGCCAATGTGACGAATTCCCCGCCGTGGAGTCATTTGCTGGACGGCGTGCTGGGTTTTCGCGTGCGCGCCTTCGACCCGAACGGGGTCTGGCTGACCAACGGCTATTCGTTCGGTTTTTCCAACACCCTGAAAAACGCCGCATTCTTCCCGCCTTACTATGGCGAGGTAGGCTGCTACATGTTCAGCAACGCGCTGCCGGCGTCCGTTGAAATTGAAATGGCCACGCTGGAAGACCGATCATTGCAGCGCGCCAGCACCTGGCCGAACAATTCCGCGGGCCAGAGCAACTACCTCGCGCAGCAGGCCGGCCGGGTGCACATCTTCCGCCAGCGCGTGACCGTCCCGAACGTTGACCCCGCCGCCTACCGATGAAACTTCCATTTACGATTTACGATTTACGATTTACGATTTGCCAAAAACCGGGCGAGGCGGGCAGTTCCATAACCGCTGGCGCGGACGGAGGGACGCGCGCTGCCGTCAATCGTAAATCATCAATCGTAAATCATCAATCCCGCGGGGGTTTCGCCCTTGTCATCACGCTCATTTTGCTGTCCGTGACGCTCATCATGGCCGTCGCGTTCCTGGCCATCAGCCGTCGCGAACGCGGTTCGGTGACCACCACCACCGACTCGGCCACCGCGCGCTATGCCGCCGACGCCGCGCTGGCCAACGCCGAGGCGCAGATCATCTCGTCCGCGCTCGCCACCACCAATCCGTATATCAACAACCTGCTCGTCTCGACGAATTACATCAACCGTTTTGGATTCGTGCCAAACAGCCAGAATCCGACCAACGTGAACTATGACAATTATGATTTAGCGAATGGCGGCGGCCAGTTATCGGTGAATGATTTTCTGCAGAACGTCGCCAACCTGCAATTCCTGCCGCGCGTGCCGGTCTATGTGCCCACCAATAATCTCGGCTCGAATGAATTTCGCTTTTACCTCGACCTGAACCGCAATGGATTATTTGAGGACAGCGGCGTGGTGACGAACCTGGACAACACCGGAAACGGGCTGGGCACCACCTCTTTTCAAATGGGCGACCCGCAATGGATCGGCGTGCTGGAGCGGCCGGACGCGCCGCACGGGCC
>CAZIFP010000453.1:0-1845 GCA_964538105.1 uncultured Bifidobacteriaceae bacterium | reverse complement strand
CCAATGGAGCCAGACCGCCAGCGTCACCGTGGGGACGTAAGCGGCGGCACATTCCAATTTGACTCCGCTGGCGGTTGAATTCATTTTCCTGTCATGGATTTTACCTCATCCCGCTGGCTGCCCATCGTGCTGCTGACCTGCTCGAACATTTTCATGACCTTCGCGTGGTATGGCCATTTGAAGTTCAAGGGCAAGCCGCTGCTGCTCGTCATCCTCGTGAGCTGGGGCATCGCATTCTTCGAATACCTGCTGCAGGTGCCGGCCAACCGCTGGGGCAGCAACTCGTATTCGCCCTACCAGTTGAAGATCATCCAGGAGGTCATCACGCTGGCGGTGTTCGTGGTGTTCGCGTGCTTTTATTTCAAGACGTGGCCGGCGTGGAACCATATCGCGGCGTTCGTGTGCATCCTCGCGGCGGTGGCGTTCGCGTTCTGGCCGAAGTCCTAGCGGACGGCCACCGGTTTTCATTCACGATTAAAATCGTTCACCACCGCCGGCTTGCGGCAAAATCTTTTCGGTGCATAATCGGGTGACGTTATGACGGAAAATCCGCTTCGCCCGCCCCGCACCATCTGGATCGGGTTTCTGCTGGTGTTCGGCCTGCTGGCGCTGGCCTTCGCGATGTGGTTTGCGCAGGTCAGCCGGCAACTGGCCCGGCCGCCGCTGCCCGTCATCGGCCCGGTTGCGGCTTTTACGTTGTTCAACCAGGACGGGAAAATCTCGACGCTCGCGGATTTCACGAACCACGTCTGGGTGGCGGACATCATCTTCACGCGCTGCGCCGGCCCGTGCCCGCGCATGACCGGCCAGATGCGGTCGCTGCAAAACCTTTTGCCGCCGGACAGCAACGCCCGGCTCGTCACGCTCACCACCGACCCGGAATTTGACACGCCCGCCGTGCTGAAAAAATACGGCGAGCGCTTCAACGCCGATTTCAACCGCTGGACATTTCTCACCGGCACGAAAAAGGAAATCGCCGCGCTGGCCAGCGACAGCTTGAAATTGAGCGCCGTGCCGGTGAAGCCGGAGGACCGCAAGGACGACGCGGATTTGTTCATCCACACGACGATTTTTGTGGTGGTGGACAAGCACGCGCAGTTGCGCGGCAGCTTCGAGACCGGCGGCGACGGCGTTGACTGGACGAACGTGGTGCAGGCGCGCCTGCTCAAAACTGTCCGGCAACTGGAGAACGAGCCGTGACGATTCTTGATCTGCCCGCCGTCAACGCCAGTTTGAACGGCTTGAGCGCGGTTTTCCTGACGCTAGGATTTGTCTTCATCAAGCGCGGGAATAAAATAGCGCACCGCAACTGCATGATTTCGGCGTTCGTCACTTCGATCATTTTTCTGGGTTGCTATCTGACCTATCACGGTTACCTGGCCTACGCCTTCCATCGCGGGCCGACGCGGTTCTTGGAGCCACAGTGGTTCCGGCCGATTTATCTGGTGATTTTGCTCACGCATACCGTGCTCGCCGTCGTCATCGTGCCACTGATTCTCATCACGCTCTGGCGCGCAAAGAAGGAGCGGTTTGAACTTCACAAAAAAATCGCGCGCTGGACCTGGCCGCTCTGGATGTATGTCTCCGTGACCGGCGTGGTCGTCTATCTTTTGCTCTACCAGATTTTCCCGCAGAAATAGGACGCCATGAAATCCGCCGTCAACGTCCTCATCCACGCCAGCCAGTTTCCGGAAAATGTCCGACGCGACCTGCTCACCTCGCTCCGCACGCGAAAGATCAACCACAAGTTTCATTACGACAGCGTCAAGCAAACCCAAAAATGGCTCGCACTGCATCAAATCTATTCGCCGTCGCGCAACGACGCGGATTGTGCGGCGACTTATG
>CAZIFP010000452.1:0-1865 GCA_964538105.1 uncultured Bifidobacteriaceae bacterium | reverse complement strand
TTGTTCAACCAGTTGACGATTGCCGAAAATGTCGCCCTGCCGCTGCGGTATCAAAAAAATTTGACGGCCGCCGCCGCTGCGGACGAAGTGTCGGCGCTAATGGATTTGCTGGAACTCACGCCGCTCGCCGACGTGACGCCGGCAAACGTCGCGGCCAACTGGCGGCAGCGCGCCGCGCTCGCCCGCGCGCTGATTCTCAAGCCGGAGCTGTTGTTACTGGACAATCCGCTGGCCGGCCTCGGCGCGCGGCACCGGCAATGGTGGCTTCGGTTTCTCGACCAGCTTTCCGGCGGACACGAGCTTTCCGGCGGCAGACCGGTGACCGTTGTTGTCACCGCCGATGATTTGCGCCCGTGGCAACATGCGCGCCGGAACTTCGCATTGCTGCACGAGAAAAAATTTATTTCGCTCGGCGGCTGGAACGAAGTTGAAACCGCCGATCATTCCGTTGTAAAAGAGCTGCTGGCCGTCCAGCCCGAAACCGCGACCCAATAAAATTATGGCACTTCAAGATTTGACCCCGCAACTGCGCACGCGCTTGAACCGGATGGAGCGCGCCGTCGGCTGGTTTGTGTTTGTCGCGACGGCGCTGCTGCTATTCGGCTTCGGCTATTACATTTATCACACGGCGGAGCGCAAGGGCTGGTTCGTCATCAAGGCGGCGTTTCACACTTACGTCCAAAGCTCCTCCGGTCTGAACGTCGGCGACCCGGTCGTGATGATGGGTTTTGAAGTCGGCCAGATTACGCGCGTGTTTCCGATGCCGCCGCGCGCCGCGCACAATGTCGAGGTGGAATTTGAAATCCGCGACCCGTATTTCCGCTACATCTGGTCGCAGGGATCGGTGGTGAAAGTGAACGCGGCGGATTTTCTCGGCAAGCGGCAGCTTGAAGTCACGCGCGGCACGGGCACGAACAGCTACGCCATCTGCGTCACGCAGCCGGTCATTGTCAAAACGATTTCCGAACTGGAACAGCTCGTCGGCGCGGAAGCCGGCAAATGGCAGCTTTATCAGGATGTTTTGGATGAAAATTCCAACGTGGTTTTCGGCGCTTACACCACCTTGGATTCGACAGATCTCCAGCGCATCGCCGACTTGAAGCCGGATTCCAATTCACTTTATGTCCTCGACAACACGGTCAATCGCAAATGGATTGTCGCCTCGTGGGTTCCCCATTGGCACCGTTATGAAAATTTCACGCCCGAACGCGACACCGCCTGGCTGAAGGCCGCCGAGTCGCCCGCCGTCACCGAACAATTGCAGGTGATGGTCGCGCAGGTTCAAGCCGCACTGCCGGGAATTCTCTCGCTGACAAATAAAATTTCCACCGTGCTGGACAACGCGGCAAACGTGACCTCCAACTTGAATACCACGATTGTTGAAGCGCGGCCGATGCTGACCAACTTTACCGTCATCAGCGGCGAATTGCGCGAACCGGGCGGGCCGATGGTTTGGGCGCTCGGCACGAACGGCAACGACCAGATTCAAGGAACATTGACGAACATGAATTCCCTGCTGGCGAACACGGACACGAACCTGACGGCGATCCTCATCCATCTTTCCGACATCACCAGCAATTTGAACGCGCAGGTGCAGGCGAACACGAACATGCTGGGTAGCATTTCAAAAATCGTGATAGACACGGACGACTTGGTGCAGGGTCTGAAGCGGCACTGGCTGTTGCGTTCGGCGTTCAAGGTGAAGGCCACCAACGCGCCACCGGCAAAAGTCCGCTAGGCGGGCTGGCCCAGCACGCGGCGCAGGCGGTTGAGCATCGTTTGCGCGAAGCGTTCGTAAGGCAGAAGCGGCCGGCCGTAGATTTTGATCTCGTCAATCATCGCCAGCGCCATGCAGAAATCCAGAT
>CAZIFP010000451.1:0-1881 GCA_964538105.1 uncultured Bifidobacteriaceae bacterium | reverse complement strand
AAAATGGTTTTGGAAACCGGCCAGCATCCCGGCGCGCTCAAGGACCAGGTGACCAGCCCCGGCGGCACGACGATTGAAGGCCTGCACGAACTGGAAAAAGGCAAGCTGCGCGCCGCCGTGATGAGCGCCGTCCGCGTCGCGACGGAAAAATCGAAGAAGCTGGGGCAAAGTTAGGGAAGTATGACCTATCGGCACATTCCCGGCGTTACTGTTTCGGCAGACTTTTCCGCAGACCGGCAATTCCGCTATCGCCTTGATATTGTTCTCAACGCGCCGCACGGAGCCGCCAAGACCGCGTGTGTTGTAATGCAAAATCCAAGCAAAGCAGGCGAGGAAATCGCCGACAAGTCCGTGCAGTTCATGGAGAAAAACTTGTTTCTATGCGAACTTCCAGAGTTTTACGCTGTGCGCCGGCTGATTATCGTGAACCAATTCGCTCGCATCCAAACCAACCATTTTAACGGTGAGCAAGAGAAAAGCGACCAGACGAACGATGCGGTCATCCGCACAGCTCTCCATGAATCACACATTATCATCATCGCTTGGGGCAAAACGAATCGTTTTGAGGAACGAAAGAAATTTATTCTTGGTTTGCTGGGAGAAATGAAGGGTAAAGGGTTGTATCAAACTCGAACGCACCCGTCGCGCGGTTGCTACAAAAATTTCATCCAGTCCACACTACTTATTAACGGGCGTCTCGCACCTTGACGCCTCATTCCCGCAGTGGCACTTTGAAACCGTGATTCGCCCGGTGAACATTTCGGCTTTGCCCGGTTACCAAATCCGCGTGGACTACGCGGACGGCGTGTCGGGCGTCGTGGATTTGTCCGATTCGGTCGGTCGTGGCGTTTTTGCGCCGCTGCGAGACGAGGTGTTTTTCAAAAAAGTCCACATCGGCAAATTCGGCCAGATTGCGTGGACGGATGAAATCGAAATCTGCCCGGACGCAGCGTATCTGGAAATCACCGGAAAAATCTCCCGCGAGGCCGTCCATGCCTGAAGTCATCCGCTTTTATTTCCGCGACCATCCGCCGACGCACTTTCACGCCATTTACGCCGAGCACGAGGCACTGATTGAAATCGAATCCGGCCGGATTTATCAAGGCGGCCTGCCCAGGACGGCTTACGAACTGGTCAGCAAATGGCGGTTGATTCATCTGGCCGAATTGCGCGAGAATTGGAACCGGGCGCGGCAGAGTGAATCTGTCCTGCCGATTCAGCCGCTCGAATAAAATGCCACCACCCACCGAAAAACAGGCGCGCATCCTCTGGTTTGCGCTGACCGGTCTGGCCGTCGCTACGGTCATCATGCTTATTGTCGCAACGGTTTGGGGGTTGTCGCGGCTGCTGGACGTGTTGAGTCCGGTGCTGTGGCCGCTGGCGATTGCCGCCGTCGTGGCGTGCCTGTTGTCGCCAGTGGTTGACTGGCTGGAAAAGCGCCAAGTGCCGCGCACGCGCGCCATCATCCTCGTGTTCGTCGTTGCGTTCGCGGTGGTCGCGGCCGTGCTGGCGAGCGTGCTGCCACAGGTCATCGTCGAGACCCAGCAACTCGCCGCCAAAGTTCCCGAATACTCCGAGCGCCTGCAGCAGCGCGTCGGAAGATTCATCGCCGAGCCGCCGGCGTTTCTGCGCCACTTTCTGCCCGCGCCGACCGGCACCGCCGCCGACCCAAATTCGCCCGCCGCCACCAGCAACCCTGCGCTCGCCTCCTCCACCAACTGGCTAGCGGGAACCTTGCCGTCGCTTGGCTCCTGGCTGCTCGGCAAAGTTGGCAAGGTTGCCTCCGGTTTCGGCATGCTGGCGGGAATGGTTTTGATTCCCGTTTACGCCTTTTATTTTCTGCTGGAAAAGCGCGGCATTCAAAATCACTGGAAGGAATAT
>CAZIFP010000450.1:0-1883 GCA_964538105.1 uncultured Bifidobacteriaceae bacterium | reverse complement strand
TCATCAAATCCTCGATGCTCGTCGGGAACATCGAGAACGCGCAGGCGTATTCGCCACTGTTCACGAGCTTCTCCAGTTCCGCCGTGCCGCGGATGCCGCCGACAAAATTGATTTTCTTGCTCGTGCGCGGATCATCAATGCCGAACAGCGGCGCGAGCACCAGTTTTTGCAGCAACGTCACGTCGAGCTGTTCAATCGGGTCGCGACTGGTGGTCAATGGGCGCTTGAACGTCAGCGTGTGCCAGCGGTGGTTCATAAACAATCCCAGCTCGTGTTTGCGCGCGGGCGTGGGCAGTCCCATGCGGATGATGTGGAAAACTTCCTCCAGTTTTTTGAGCAACTCGGCCGGCGTGAGGCCGTTCAAATCTTTCAACACGCGGTTGTAGGGCAGGATCTGCATCTGGTTGTGCGGAAAAATCACGGCGAGGAATTGTCCGCTGTGGCTCGTGCCGTTGCGTGACTTGAAAACCCGCGCCGCCGCCGCACTACGATGATGGCCGTCGGCGATGTAAAGAAACGGGATCTGCGCGAACTGCGCCTCGACGAACGAGATTTCGTCCGCGCTGGAAACCGTCCACGAAGTATGGCGCACGCCGTCTTTGCCGGTGAAATCCACGGCGGGCGTCCCGGAAATTTTCTTCGCGACAAATTCATCGAACGCCGCCACGGCGCGATACGTCAGGAACACCGGCCCGGTCTGCGAGTTGAGCGCCTCGATGTGGCGCACGCGATCGTCCTCCTTGTCCGGGCGGGTGAGCTCGTGCTTCTTAATGATGTTCGCCAGATATTCCTCGCAGCTCGCGGCGGCAACCAGGCCGACCTGCGCGTGTGCACCCATGATTTGCCGATAGAGATAAAAATTCGGCTTCTCATCTTGTTTTAGCGCGCCTTGCGAAATGAGTTTGGCAAAATTCTCTTTTCCTTTCGCGTAAACTTCCGGCGAATAAATATCCGTGCCGGCGGGCAAATCAATTTCCGGCTTGCTGACGTGCAGAAAGCTCAAATCATTTCCAATGGCCATCGCGCGCGCCTCGTCGGACGACATCACGTCGTAGGGCAGTTCGCAGATCTGGGCGGCGAGTTCGGGTTGGGGTCGCAGGGCGGCAAAAGGTTTTAGTGTGGCCATAAAATTGAACGGAGAAGATACGTTCGCCGCACGGCAAAGGCACGCAGAATTTCCCGAAAAAGAACTTGTCACGGGCGGATTCACTGATATTCTCTGCGGCTCTTTAACGAAAGAATAATTTATGGCACGCATTTGTGAATTGACCGGCAAACGCCCGATGAAGGGCAGCATCATCTGGCGCTCGGGTAAATCCAAGAAGTCCGGCGGCATCGGCACGCACATCACCGCGATCACCAAGCGCAAGTTCCATGTGAATTTGCAGCGCGTGAAGGCCAAGCTGCCCAATGGCGAAGTCCGCTACGTCCGCGTCTCCGCCGCCGCGCTCAAGCAGGGCCTCGTCACCAAGGCTCCCCGGCGCACCTGGAAAAAAGGTGACGAAGCCAAGAAGGCTTAAGCTTTCCGCAAAACCAATTTCAAAGCGAGGTCCAACGGCCTCGCTTTTTTATTTCCCCTTTTTCCAGTTCATCGTCGCGCGCTTGAGTTCGCGGTCGGATTCGCGCTTCTTGATGTCGTCGCGCCGGTCGTATTCCACCTTGCCCTTGCCGACGCCGAGCGCGACTTTCACCTTCCCGTTCTTCCAGTAAAACGACAGCGGCACGATGGTGTTGCCCTTGACCGAGCCGAGTTCAAACAGCTTGCGGATCTCCGATTTGTGCAGTAGCAGCTTGCGCGGCGCTTTGGGAACGTGATTCTGAATGTTGCCGTGCGAATACTCGTCAATGTGGACGTTGTAGATCCAGGCCTCGTCCTTTTCCAC
>CAZIFP010000449.1:0-1891 GCA_964538105.1 uncultured Bifidobacteriaceae bacterium | reverse complement strand
CCCGAAAAGCTCATCCCGGTCATCATCCAGAACGTGCTCGCGCGGAAGCCGATTCCGGTTTACGGCGACGGCATGAATGTGCGCGACTGGCTTTACGTGCGCGACCATGCCGAGGCGCTCTGGACGGTTTTGGGCAAGGGCAAACTCGGCGAGACTTACAACATCGGCGGCCACAACGAATGGGCGAACCTTCGCATCGTGGAACTGATCTGTGACACGATTGACGAATTCATGCCGCAGCTTGGCGGCGGCTCGCGCAAGCTAATCTCCTTCGTCAAGGACCGCGCCGGCCACGACCGCCGTTACGCCATTGACGCGACGAAGATTCAGCGCGAGCTTGGCTGGACGCCCGCGCACAAGTTCGAGCAGGGTATCCGCGAGACGATCCGCTGGTATCTCGACCAGCAGGCGTGGATCAAAACGGTCACGGCGAAGAAATAACTGAACGCTTTAACCGGAAGCGCTCTCCAACCGTCTGATAAGACAATGTTCCGATTGCGCTACATTCTGTTCTGCGTTTTGCTCGCGTCCGCTTTTGGCGCGCGCGCCGCCGGCACAAATTCCCTGGTCTGGCACAAGGCCGCCGACCGCGTGGACGCGGACATTCGCGGCGAGGCGTTGTGGCCGTTGCTGGAGCAGATTGCCGAGGCAGCGGATTGGAAAATCTTTGTCGAGCCGGGTTCGGATCGCAACGTTTCCGCAAAGTTCAAGAACCTCCCGTCCGGCGACGCGCTGAAGATGCTGCTCGGCGATTTGAACTTCGCCCTCGTGCCGCAAACCAACGCGCCGTCGCTGCTCTATGTTTTCCGCACCACCATGCAGCACGCGACGAAGCAGGTCGCCGTCGCCAAGCCCGCCAAGCGCATCGCCAACGAACTGCTGCTGAGGGTCAAGCCGGGCACGGACATTGACGCGCTGGCGAAACTGCTCGGCGCGAAAGTCGTCGGCCGGCTCGACAAGCTCGGACTCTACCGCCTGCAATTCGGCGACCCGGCGGCGACCGATGCCGCGCTCGGACAATTGCAGAGCAACAACGACGTCGCGGCCGTGGATTACAATTATTCCTTCGATCCGCCGCCGTCGGCGGTGCCGCTCGCCAACGCGCCCGGCGGCCCGATTTCGTTGACGCTCAATCCGCCGGGCGATTCCGGCAAGGTCGTCGTCGGGCTGATTGACATGAACGTGCAGTCGCTCGGCCCGCAGCTCGACAAGTTTATTTTGCCGCAGCAGTCCGTGGCCGGCGACGCCCCGGCCAGCACCGACATCACGCACGGCACGGCCATGGCCTACACGATTCTCTCGGCGATCGCGCAGCAGGCGGCGAACGGCGGCAGTTCCGTGCAAATCCAGCCGGTGGATGTTTACGGCGGCAACCAGACCACCACCTCGTGGTATGTGGCGCTGGGAATTCAAAAGGCCGTGGACGACGGCGCGAACGTGCTGAACATGAGCCTCGGCAGTTCCGGCGACAGCTCGGTGCTGGACGGCGTGGTCAAGCTGGCGCTGCAGGACAACATCGTGATGTTTGGCGCGGCGGGCAACACGCCGGTGAGCACGCCGACATATCCGGGGGCGATTCCCGGAGTTTATGACGTGACCGCCTTGAGCCAGCCCGGCCAGCTCGCGCCTTACGCAAATTTTTGGGGGGGCGACAGCATGGCGTTGCCCGGCAGCAGCGTGGTTTATTTCGGCAACCAGGCTTACGGCGTCCAGGGCACGTCCACCGCCACGGCTTATGCGGCGGGCATTGCGGCGGGCAATGCAGCGTCCACCGGCGCAACTTGGGCGCAAATTCTGGGGGCGATGCAGATGAAGTTTGCCGTCCCGCACAAATAAATTTCCGGAGAAGGAAAGACTGCTGCGGAAATTATTTTATCGAACTTCCAACTGC
>CAZIFP010000448.1:0-1895 GCA_964538105.1 uncultured Bifidobacteriaceae bacterium | reverse complement strand
TGCGCGTCGCCGAGCGACTCGCCGCTCAACTTGAGCAGGATGCGGGAAAATTTTGGTTTCTTGGCGGTAGTCATAGGATTGGAGGCGTGCGAAGCATCGCAAAATGTTTAACAGCCGCGCGCCGAATCGTCAAATCAAAGAACGACTTTTCAACCTGAATAAGCAAAAGGCGTCCATTTCTGGACGCCTTTCGAATTTATAGACGCGAATTGTTACGCCGCACTTTCGCCAACCTGGAAACGCACGAAACGGCGGATGACAATCTCATCGCCAAGCTGCTTGGCCACCTGCGCGACGTGTTCCTTCACGCTCACCTCGGAATTGCGCTTCACGAAGCCCTGGTCCACGAGGCAGTAGGTCTGGAAAAATTTGTCCAGCACGCCGGCCAGGATTTTCTCCATCGCCTGCGCCGGCTTGCCCTTGAGCCGGTCGGAGGTCGCGGCGATCTCGCGTTCCTTCGCGATGACTTCAGCCGGAACTTCCTCGCGCGAAACCGCGTGCGGATGGCCCGCCGCAATCTGCAGCGTGATGTCGCGCACGAGCTGCTTGAATTCTTCCTTGGTGGTCGTCTCGGCCTTGCCTGCGCCGACTTCCACCAGCACGCCGACTTTCGCGCCGGTGTGAATGTAAGCCGCCACGAGTCCGTTGCCGGAAACCTCGATGCGCTGATGCCGTGAAATTTTAATGTTCTCGCCAATCTTCGCCACGACGGCGACGCGGTCGGCTTCGACATCGGCATTTGGATTTGCGGCGAATTTTTTGGCGATGTCGTCGCAGAACGCGCGGAAGCCGTCGTTCTTCGCGACAAAATCCGTTTCGCAGTTGATTTCCACCAGCACGCCGACTTTGGCGCCGGGCTGGATGTGCTGAGCGATGACGCCTTCGTTGGCGGCGCGGCCCGCCTTTTTCTCGGCGGACGCGATGCCCTTTTTGCGCAGATATTCCACGGCAACGTCAATGTCGCCTTTGGATTCGACGAGCGCCTTTTTGCAATCCATCAAACCCGCGCCGGTCATTTCGCGGAGCTTGCCCACATTTGCCGCAGTGATTTCAGCCATAAAAAATTGAGAGTTTTTAGTTGAGAGTTGATCGTAGGCGGGCCAGTCCTCTGCCCGCTGCGGCGCGCACGGAGTGACGTGCCCTGCCGATTTATGCCGGTGAACTTTCCGGCGTGGACGGATCGTCGCCGGCGGCGATTTCAACCGCTTCGGCGGATTCAAATTTTTGCTCGGCCGCCGGAGCGGCTTCCTGCGCGTCCGGCTTGCGCGCGCGCTTGGATTCAAACTCCGCCTGTGCTTGCGTGATGACCTGCGCAATCGTCGCCATGATCATGCGGACGGAACGGATGGCGTCGTCGTTCGCGGCGATGGGATACGTCACGAGGTCGGGATCGGAATTCGTGTCCACGAGCGCGACGATGGGGATTTTCAACTTGATCGCCTCGGCCACGGCGTTGTGTTCGCGCTTGATGTCCACGACGAACAACACGGCGGGATGCTTGTCCATCGAGCTGATGCCGTCAAAATACTTGTGCAAACGGGCTTCCTCGCGGTGGATCATCGCCTGCTCCTGCTTGACGTAATCATTGATCGTGCCGTCCGTGTTCATCTTCTCAATTTCCTTGAGCCGTTTGATGGAGGTCTTGACCGTGTTGAAATTCGTCATCGTGCCGCCGAGCCAGCGTTCGGTGACGTAAAACTGGCCGCATTCCTTGGCGGTTTCCTTGACGCATTGCTGCGCCTGCTTCTTGGTGCCGACGAACAAAACCTTGCCGCCCCGGCGGACCGTCGCGGCGAGAAAATCGCACGCGGCCTCGAGCTGCGTGAGCGTCTTGCTCAGATCAATGATGTGGATGCCGTTGCGCGCGTCGAAGATGAAAGGCTTCATCTTGGGAT
>CAZIFP010000447.1:0-1900 GCA_964538105.1 uncultured Bifidobacteriaceae bacterium | reverse complement strand
AGGTGGAAGCCGGGCGCAAAATCCACGTCCAACCGCGCGTAATTGCGGAAGTCACGGAGTCGCAGGTGGGCCAGATGCACACCCGGATTTTAGCCACAGATGGACACAGATGAAACACGGATTTGTTTCCGGCTTCATTCTACGGCGCAAAAATGTTGTCATGGTGCATGGTTCCGTCCGTCATATTTGAAGACGAACATCTGCTGGTGGTTGCCAAACCCGCCGGCTGGAACACGCACGCGCCATCGCCCCACGCCGGCGAGGGCATTTACGACTGGCTGCGGCATCGCGAACCGCGCTGGTCGTCGCTCGCCATCCTGCACCGGCTCGACAAGGAAACCAGCGGCGTCCTCGTTTTCGGCAAAACGCCGCTCGCCAACAAGTCGCTTACGGAACAATTCACCGACCGTCAGGTTCATAAAAAATATCTGCTGCTCACCGACCGCGCGGTGCCGGAAAAGGAATTTACGGTGAAATCTTCGCTCGTCCGCGCAGGCGAGAAATACGCCAGCCGGGCGGGCGGGGAAATTGCGGAAACAAAATTCATGCCGGTTTCCGACGCCAAATTCACCATCAAAAGTGCGGGCTTAAAAATGGTGAACGCCGAGCCGCTCACCGGTCGCACGCATCAAATCCGCGTTCACGCGGCGGAGAGCGGTTTTCCCGTTCTTGGCGACACTCTTTACGGTGGCACTCCCTCGTCGCGCGTTTTTTTACACGCCGGAGAAATCGCGTTCACGCATCCGGCAACCGGCGAGCAGGTGAATTTTTCCGCGCTGGCGAATTTTGATGTGGAACCACGCCTCGCGCTCCACACCGCCGTCATCGATCCGGAAGCGAAGAATGCCTTCCGTGTGATTCACGGCGCGAGCGATGGCTGGCCCGGCTGGTTCGTGGAAAAGCTCGGCGACTTTCTCCTCTCGCAGTCGGAAGCGCAGTTGAATGCAAAGCAGAACGAAGAATTGTTACGGCTCGCCAAAGTTTTTTCTTCGCGCAGCGCGTATCACAAAATTCTGTCGCGCCATGTCCGCCAGTCCAAAGTCGCCGACGCCTCGCCGCAGCTCGTTTTTGGCGAAGCTGCGCCGGAGCGGTTTGAGATTCTGGAGAACGGCATCCGCTACGAGATGAGTTTCAACGAAGGCTATTCCGTCGGCCTGTTTCTGGACCAACGTGACAACCGCCGCCGCCTGCTCACCGGCCACATCGCGGCCGATTTTCCTTTGCTTCAATCCGCAATCCGCAATCCGCAATCCGCAATTCTCAATTGTTTCGCCTACACCTGCGGCTTCTCCGTCTGTGCGGCCAAGGCCGGGGCTCGGACGACGAGCCTAGATCTCTCGAAAAAATATCTCGAATGGGGCAGGCGCAACTTCGCGCGGAACGGCCTCGACCCGACGGCGCATGATTTTATTTACGGTGACACGTTCGACTGGCTGCGCCGGCTCGCGAAGAAAGGCCGCACGTTCGACGCCATCGTGCTAGACCCGCCGACATTTTCGCGGTCGAAGGAGCATGGCACGTTCCGCGCGGAAAAGGACTATGGCAAACTCGTCACAGCCGCGCTGCCGGTGCTCAAGCCGGGCGGCGTGCTGCTCGCCTCGACGAACGCGGCGGACTGGCCGCCGGAAAATTTTCTCGCGGACGTGGAAGCGGCGGTTCGCGGTGCGAAGCGGAAAATTTTGCAGCGGCAATACGTTCCGCAGCCGCCGGATTTCCCCGTCAGCCGCGCCGAGCCGGCGTATTTGAAAACGGTGTGGATGCGAATTGGCTGACGAAAATTGTCAAACGCGATAAATGGCGTGGCTGCCGATGTCTACCGTGAAAACAACTTCGCCTTCGACATAGAAGACCGCACGCAAATCACCTTCAACTCGGCCGCATAAATGGTTTTGCCGTAATA
>CAZIFP010000446.1:0-1901 GCA_964538105.1 uncultured Bifidobacteriaceae bacterium | reverse complement strand
GTTTTGAGCGCGGGTGAGGTTTATTATCCCGACACGCTCGTCGGCACGGATTCGCACACGACGATGATCAACGGCCTCGGCATTGTCGGCTGGGGCGTTGGCGGCATTGAGGCCGAGGCGGGCATGTTGGGTCAGCCTGTTTATTTTCTGACGCCGGATGTCGTCGGCGTGCATCTGACCGGCGCGATCCGCGAAGGCGTCACCGCGACCGACGTGGCGCTCACCGTCACGCAGATGCTTCGCAAGGCGAAGGTCGTCGGTAAGTTTGTCGAATTCTTTGGTGTCGGCGCGTCGGCGTTGCCGCTGGTGGACCGCGCGACCATCGCGAACATGGCGCCCGAATACGGCGCGACGATGGGTTTCTTTCCGGTTGACGAGGAATGCGTGAACTATCTGCGCGCCACCGGTCGCAGCGAGGAACATTGCAAGCTCTACGAGAATTATTACCGTGCGCAGGGTCTGTGGGGCATCCCGCAGGCCGGCCAGATTGATTACTCGCAGGTCGTCGAACTCGATCTCGCGACGGTCAAGCCGAGCGTTGCCGGCCCGAAACGTCCGCAGGACCGGATTGAACTGCCGAATCTCCGCCGTGAATTTTTCAGCGCGTTCCAGCGTCCCGTCACCGAGAACGGCTTCGGCAAGAACCGGGCGGATTTCGGCAAGGTTGTGACCTTAACCGCCGCCGGTGACGTTCATCCGAGTGGTGGCAGCCAGGAGCCCGTATCTTCGCAACTGGCGCTCGCCGCCGGCACCAACCCCTTGACCGAGCGCGAAATGGTGTTTAATCGTCCCACTCCCGATGCCGTTCCTGTGACGGCGCCGCCGCTGAAGGGGAAGATCCGCCACGGCTCCGTGCTCATCGCCGCCATCACGAGCTGCACGAACACGAGCAATCCGAGTGTCATGCTGGCGGCGGGTTTGCTCGCGAAGAAGGCCGTCGAAAAAGGCCTGAAGGTCAATCCCGTGGTCAAGGCTTCGCTCGCGCCCGGATCGCGCGTGGTAACGGATTATCTCAAGAAGACCGGGCTTCAAACGTATCTGAACAAGCTGCGTTTCAACACGGTCGGCTATGGCTGCACGACCTGCATCGGCAATTCCGGCCCGCTGCATCCGGCGGTGGAGGAGGCGGTCACCAAGAACGACCTCGTGACGGCCAGCGTGCTTTCCGGCAACCGCAACTTCGAGGCGCGCGTGCATCAGAACGTCAAGTCGAACTTCCTCATGTCGCCGCCGCTCGTCGTCGCGTTCGCGCTCGCGGGCCGCGTGGACATTGATTTGTCGTGCGAACCGCTCGGCACGGACAAGGACGGCCAGCCCGTCTATCTGGCCGACCTCTGGCCGACGCTGCAGGAAGTGCGCGACGCGATGCAATCCGCGCTCAAGCCGGAGGTTTTCCGCAAGCTCTACAAAAATTTTGCCGCGCAGAATCCGAAGTGGAACGAAATTCCGTCGTCCGTCGGCAATGTGTATGAGTGGGACCGCAAATCCACCTACATTCAGGAGCCGCCGTTCTTTGAAAATTTCGCGATGACACCCGGCGGCATCAAACCCATCACCGGCGCGCGGGCGCTCGGCATTTTTGGCGACTCGGTCACGACCGACCACATCTCGCCCGCCGGCGCGATCAAGAAATCGTCGCCTGCCGGAAAATTTCTGGAGGAGAACGGCGTCGGGTTCGCCGACTTCAACAGCTACGGGTCGCGGCGCGGCAACGACCGCATCATGACGCGCGGCACTTTCGCCAATGTTCGCATCAAGAACCTCATGCTCGCCGGCCAGGAAGGCGGCAACACGTTCGGACCGGACGGCCAGAAGACCTCCATCTATGACGCCGCCGTCGCGTATCAGGCGAAGGGCACGCCGCTCATCGTGATTGCCGGCCAGGAATACGGCACCGGCTC
>CAZIFP010000445.1:0-1905 GCA_964538105.1 uncultured Bifidobacteriaceae bacterium | reverse complement strand
ACGGCGCGCAAAGCGCCGGGCATCTGCCCGTGGATGTGCAGGCCATCGGCTGCGACTTTTTTGCGTTCTCCGGCCACAAGATTTGCGGGCCGACCGGCATCGGCGTTTTGTGGGGCCGGCAGGAAATTCTCGACGCCATGCCGCCGTATCAGGGCGGCGGCGAAATGATTTTGTCCGTCGGCTACGACAAGACGGAATTCAAGCACGCGCCGCACCGGTTCGAGGCCGGCACGCCGGACATTTCCGGCCCGATTGGTTTGCACGCCGCGATGGATTATCTCGACGCCATCGGCCGCGAAAACATCTGGCGGCACGATCAGGAACTGGCGAATTACGCCTACGAAAAACTTTCCACGTTGAAAGACATCCGGCTCTTCGGCCCGAAATTAAATTCCGCAAACCGCGCCGGCCTTGTGAGTTTTCTGCTCAAGGACGTTCATGCGCACGACATGGTGACGCTGGCGGATCAGGCGGGCGTGGCGTTGCGCGGCGGGCATCACTGCACGCAACCGCTGATGCACAAGCTCGGTGTGGAATCCACCGCCCGCGCGAGTTTTTATTTTTACAACACCAAGTCCGAAGTGGACCGGTTCGTGGAAGTGGTGAAGGAGATTCAGAAATTTTTCGGAAGTTAATTTTCAATTTCGCCATTGAGATGAAAATATGAGTTCAAGCTTTGAGCCTTCTCCAGAGCTGACCGATTGTCTTAATCAATTGCGTTCCATGTTGGAACAATTTATCGGTTTGGATGACGCTTTGATTGCAGTCCTAGTTGAACATGAATCAGCGAAGCATTTACGTTCAGAGCGAACTCCAATTCCAAGTTCAGTCGTCCAAGTCATTCCGTTAATGCTTCAAGCAATAGGCTCTTCTTCACATACGTTGCTTCAATTATCGAAAAAGCCCGGCCTCCAAACTCGTGATTGTTATTCAATTTGCAGATCGATAGTCGAACTTGCGGTCAATATCTGCTTTATCATTTCTGAAGGAACAGATGCAGCAGACCGAGCACTGCGGCACGCCAGACAAAAGGCATTCCGTGATTTAGAACGCGAATCAAAAATCGGGAATAACGTAATTAAGATTGTCCACACTGGGCGTCCAAATCCTTCAACAGTGCCGGGATTGCAGGAAGAGATTGAAGAATTCACTTCAAACAGTGGAAGAGAGAAAAACTGGATAGATGAAAATATTGGTGAGCGGATTGCCGCCGTGGGCAAACATCAAGGAGAAACAATTCAAAACCGTCTCCATACTGCACACACGATGGTCTATAGACATTCGTCGGAAGTTCTGCACGGCTCTTTATTCAGTGCTCTTCATTTCTTTGGCGCGACTGAACCGTCCGGCCAGCCTCGAACATTTGAAAAGTTGGCCGAGCGCATTGGTCAGCAACATATGATGATTCTCTTTGCAGCTAACATTGCCATGTGTGAGGTTGTTGAAAGTTTTCATAAGGAATACGGATTTAGCGCCGCTCAAGCGAAGGCAGATGCAATTATGGAACGCTTGCAGGGAATTGCCTATTTGAACCGAAATGAAAATGGCGTATCGCCAAAATCAAACGCGTAACAAAAATTAAATTATGAGTATCACTTTCGCATCACCGATGAGCGCCGTGCTGGAAAATTTTCCCGGCGCGCAACGGGCGTTGTTCCGGCGGTATCACATCGGCGGGTGCAGCAGTTGCGGGTTCAGCCCGGAGGAAACGCTGGCGCAGGTCTGCGCGCGCAACGGCAATCTGGACGTGGCCGAGGTGCTGGCGCACATCCAGTCCAGCCATGAACAGGACGCGAAGGTTTTGATTTCGCCGAAGGAACTCGCCGAACTTTTGCAACGCGACAAATCGGTGAAGCTGGTGGACGTTCGTTCGCGCGAAGAATTCGAGGCGGTGAACATCGCCGG
>CAZIFP010000444.1:0-1912 GCA_964538105.1 uncultured Bifidobacteriaceae bacterium | reverse complement strand
ATCCAGTGGTTGTCGGCCAAATGGGTGGAAATCTGCTCCGGGTTATTGCAAATGTTCGGACCGATCACCTTGATTTCGTTGGCAAAGGTCGTATGCCAGACAATCTGGGCGGGCTGGGCGGACGGATAAAAGTTGTTTCTTTTCATATTATTGATGTGTTCAGGTTTTCATTCTTTACCGTAACTGGGGCACCTGACCGGGGAAATTCCCCATGCCAGTTGGTTTTTGTGCCCCAAAATGTGAAAGAAACGGCGTTGCGGGCCGTAAAAGAGCGGATTTGAGCCGAAAATGGCGCGTTTCTGACGAAAAGGGGCGCAAACCCAATGGTTCGGGGCGCAAACCCAGCCGTTGGGGGCGAAAAAGTAGCGGCAAGGGGTGAGAAAGTAACCGTTGGGGGCGGTAAAGTCGCCGTTGGGTTTGCAGCCCCGGCGGTTGGGTTTGGTAAAGTAACGGCTGGGTTTGCACCTCCTGCCGTTGGGTTTGCCTCCCCGGCGGCTGGGTTTGCGCCCCCAACCGCAAGGTTTGCGCCCCCTGCCACTGGATTTGCGCAAGTAACGGCAGCTTCCGGGGAAGAAATGGCGGCTTTTGAGCGGGCCGGGGCTGGTTTGGCGTCTGCGGCGGCGGATGCGACGGCGGCGGCCGTTTCTGGCACAGCAGCAATCGCAGACAGGCGTGGTTGTGAGGATGGTTGGTGAAACGTCAGGACTCTGACATCTGACTTTTTAAGTGCTGCGATGACCAAAGCATCTCCGAAGCGATGGTGAGGTTGCTAGCTATCCTATGTGAATCTCTTTGCGCGAATTGCACACACGGGAAATGCCGGGCAGGGAATAAAAAAGGCGCGAGGAAGAAATTTTGCGCCCGCGAAAATCATAACTCGTGTCCCAGCGGGACAATTTGAAAATAGCCCGGCGTTTCAACGCCGGGAATCATGCGGTATCGTCGGCGAGTCCCGCAGGGACGAAAGAAATGTTCTGCCGTCCCTTCGGGACTCGGGATTTCTCGCAACCGAACCCGGCATTGAAATGCCGGGCTATTCTCGGAGGTTCCTTCGGAACCGAACCCCGCAGCACGGGGCGGCCACCAGCGCCTCAAACATTACCTCCGGCAAAATGTTAGATGGCAAAGTCATCATCTTTTGCTGGAATCTTTTCCCAATCAAATTGCAAACCATCATCGTGAATAGCATCCTGTGGACAGCCTAAAACCGCTTCACGAGCTCGTGCCAACTCTTCCGCCGTCTCTGGCTGCTTGGCCACATAGGAAAAACCGCGTTTATTGTTGCGAACAAAGACAGTCGGAGCAAGTTCGCGGCAAAGGTCGCAATCAAGACACTGACAATCCACGTAAAATGCCCCTTGCGCATTTAGCTTCCATCGATGCTGTTGGTGATTGAATTGTGCCATAACGTGTGTTGCCGTCTAACTATGGATTCGGCCTCGGCGCATACACGACCGCGTGCGCGGTTGATTTCGTCCTGGCCTTTGTTAGCACAGTTTTAAGAAAGCACATTTGCAAATTTCCCTCAAGGTTTATCAGCGCCACCAAAACCGTTGACGTTTGCCGCTTATTTCATTTACCCTGCACGGCTCGTTAATCGAGTTTTATTGTGAATATCACCGTTGAAAATTTGGCACCGTGCAGGAAACTGCTGCGGGTGGAACTGGACGCGAAGGCCGTGGACGAAATCTTTGATTCGGTCACGAAGGATTATCAGAAGCAGGCGTCGCTGCCCGGCTTCCGGCCCGGCAAGGCGCCGCGCGCCATCGTCCTCAAAAAATACGAGGCGGACATCAACGACGACGCCAAGCGCAAGCTCATCGGCGAGTCGTATCGCAAGGCGATCGAGGAGAAGAAAATCTCCGTGGTCGGCCAGCCGGACATCGAGGAGATCCAGTTCGGCCGCGGCCAG
>CAZIFP010000443.1:0-1913 GCA_964538105.1 uncultured Bifidobacteriaceae bacterium | reverse complement strand
TCGTGTCATCCGGCGACGATGGCGCGCGATTTGAACATATTGTGCGGCGACGGTGTCTTTAACCTGGCGCGTGTGCAGCCGCTGGACATGTTTCCGCAGACGCAGCACGTCGAATGCGTGGCGGAATTACGCGCGGGACAAACTCTTGCCAAACCGTCTGAAATTGTTTCAACTGAATAGACTCAATGGCTAACGACAAGCGGACAGACCCGCGTAAAAAATTTGTGCCGCGGTGCCTGCCGTGGCTGCTGGCGGCGGCGGCCTTTGTCACCTATGGTCTGACCCTCAACCACTGGGTGTCGCTTTTCAACCTCGGATCAGTCGCCAAGCTGTCGGGCTGGAGCTGGCAGCCGGAAGTGTATAATCCCGTTTTCTTCCTCGTCACCTGTCCGTTCCACTGGCTGCCGGCGGCGAAAATACCCGTTGCATTGAACGTCTTTTCCGCCATGTGCGCGGCGTTGACGCTCGGCCTGCTGGCTCGGTCGGTCGCCATCCTGCCGCACGACCGCACGGAAGCGCAGCGCGAGCGCGAACGCAGCGACTTTTCATTTTTGACCACGGGCAGCGCGTGGCTGCCGCCGGTGTTTGCCGTGGTGGTCTGCGGCCTGCAACTGACGTTTTGGGAAAATGCGACGAACTGCACCGGCGAAATGTTCGAGCTGCTGCTGTTTGCGTTCGTAATCTGGTCGCTGCTGGAATACCGGCTGGACGAGCGCGAAGGGCGGCTGTTTCTGGCCGCCGCAGTTTATGGCGCGGGCATGACGGAGAACTGGACCTTCAATTCGCCCAACGGTTCGGCGCTGATCGGATTTTTTCCGCTCTTCGTGGCGGCGATCGTCTGGCTCCGCGGCATGAGTTTTTTCAATCTGCGCTTCATCAAATGGATGGTGCTGAGCGGGCTGGCGGGAATGCTGTTTTACCTGTTGCTGCCACTGCTGGTGATGACCTCGCACAAGGTGCCGGTCACGTTCTGGCAGGCGTTGGAGGCAAATCTCGCGGCGCAATGGGAAGTGGTGAAAATGTTTTTTGTCCGGCCGGATGTCCGCAAAACCCTGCTGCTGCTCTCGCCCACTTCGCTGCTGCCGGTCCTGGCGATGGCCATCCGCTGGCGGTCGTCGTTCGGGGACAACAGCAAGATGGGCCTGGCGCTGGCGAGCTTCATGTTCCATGTGATCCATGCCATCCTGTTTTTCATCTGCGTCTGGGCCGCCTTTGATTCGCCATTCAGCCCGCACCACCTGGGATTAGGCCTGGCGTATCTGACCTTCTATTATCTGGGCGCATTGAGCGTCGGTTATTTCACGGGCTATTTCCTGCTCGTGTTCGGCAAGCTGCCGGAGGAACGTTCGCGCGACCGCTCGCGGAACCGTTCAAGCCGGCAGCGGCCGGATCCGCTCCAATCCCTGAACCGCGTCGTCATTGCCGGTGTCGGCCTGTTTGTCGTGGTTGCCGCAACCGGGCTGGTTTACCGGAACCTCCCGCAGATCCGCGACATCAACGATGACACATTCCAACAATACACGGCGCTCGTGGAAGCGAACCTGCCGCGCAACGGCGGCATTGTGTTGAGCGACGATCCGCGCCGCACGCTGCTGCTCCAGGCGGCGCTGGTGCGGGACGGGCGCGCGAAGGAATTTGTGCTGGCCGACACGGCCTACCTGTCCGTGCCCGCGTATCATCGCTACCTGCACGAAACCTCTCCGCAGAAATGGCCGGACACCATCAGTTCCGTCGAAGCCACCAACGGCATCAGCCCGCTGCACCTCATCGGCCTGCTGGCGACGCTCGCCAAGACCAACGACCTGTATTACCTGCATCCAAGCTTCGGCTATTACTTCGAGCAGTTCTGCCTGGAACCGCACGGGCTGGTTTACAAGTTGAACACACTGCCGAACGACACGCTCCGGCCGCCA
>CAZIFP010000442.1:0-1928 GCA_964538105.1 uncultured Bifidobacteriaceae bacterium | reverse complement strand
TTCAGGAATTTTCCGGCGGCGAGATATTCGGCGAAAACTTTTTTGAACGAGAGCGGTTTTGCGCCGAGCGATTTGAGGACGATGTTGTTTTCCTGGATGCGGCGCGAAAGTTTTTCTTCGAGTCGAACCGGGTCAACCAGATCATTCACGCGCAGGCCGACGCGCGCGGCTTTGTCGCCGTAGGCCGGGCCGATGCCGCGCTTGGTGGTGCCGATTTTATTTTTGCCTTTCATCACCTCGCGCTGCGCATCCAGTTCGCGGTGATACGGAAACACGACGTGCGCCGTCTCGCTCAAGACGAAATTTTTGGGGCTGACATTCACGCCGAGCTTTTTCAGCCCTTCAATTTCTTCAACCAGGCCGACCGGATCAATCACGCAGCCGTTGCCGATCACGCACAATTTATTTTTGCGCAAGATGCCGGACGGCACGAGGTGCAGGACGTATTTCTTGGGGCCAAGAAAAACCGTGTGGCCGGCGTTGTTGCCGCCGGCGTAGCGGACGACGATGTCCGCCTGTTCCGTGAGGACGTCAATGATTTTGCCTTTGCCTTCATCGCCCCACTGGGCACCGACCAGAATTGTGTTTGCCATAAATTTTGTGCGAGCCGCGCCGGGTATTGCCAATAAAAATCCCCGGATTTTTATCCGGGGCAAAGGCACGGGTCTTTGCCGGAAGAAGTTAGAAAACTGCGGCGGGCGTGTCAATTCCGCACATTCCAAAACGACTCGAATTAAAACCCAAGAATGTCGCGCACAAGGCGACGGCACGGAAGAAAAATGGTCGGGGCGGGGAGATTTGAACTCCCGACCTCCTGCGCCCAAGGCAGGCGCGCTAGCCAGGCTACGCTACGCCCCGATCCGCGCACATCATCTCAACAATTTTTCATGGCGCAATGAAATTCAACTTCTGCTCGACGATTTTGCAAGTCAAGGTTAGGCTATCTTCATGTCAAAAGAATCCTCCGCAGTTGCCGAAGGAGAAAATGTAAAAAAAATAAATCTTCGCCGGCCCGACATCATGGAAGCGGTGCAGGCGCAGGTGCTCACGCATTATCGCAGCGAGCTGGTCGAGCGCATCCGCGCTGGTGGCGGCGTGCTTTCCGCCGGCGAACTCACCGTCAAGCTCGCGAAGGAATTCGGCTTTTGCTACGGCGTGGAACGCGCGATTGACCTGGCCTACGCCGCCAAAAAACATTTCGCCGAGGTTTCGCCGCACACGCCCATTTATCTGCTCGGCGAAATCATCCACAACCCGGAAGTCAACGACCAGATCAGCAACATGGGAATCCAGATCATCGCGCCCAAGCCGACGGACGAGGATTTGTCGAACCTGCAATCCGGCGACGCCGTCATCATCCCGGCGTTCGGCACTGAGGTTGGCACACGCAAAAAAATCGAGGCCAAAGGCTGCATCATCGTGGACACCACCTGCGGCGACGTGATGAGCGTTTGGAAACGCGTCCGCCAATATTCGAAGGAGCACGTCACCAGCATCATCCACGGCAAGGCCAAGCACGAAGAAACCAAGGCCACCACGTCGCAGGCGCGCGCCTACGGCAGCGGCCATTATCTCGTCGTGTTCAACCTCGACGAGACGGATTACGTCTGCGATTACATTTTGCGCGGCGGGGACAAGAATGAATTCCTGAAAAAATTTGAAGGCGCGTATTCCGCTGGATTTGATCCTGACCTGCACTTGCAGGCCGTCGGCGTGGCCAACCAGACCACGATGCTGCGCGGCGAAACTGAGGAAGTCCAACGGCGCATCAAACAGGCGATGATTCAAAAACACGGCGAGTCGGCGATTGAAAAGCATTTCCGCTTCTTCGACACGATTTGCGGAGCGACGCAGGATCGCCAGGACGCATTGCAAAAACTTCTGGTCGAGCCGATGAATTTGCTCGTCGTCATCGGCGGCTACAATTC
>CAZIFP010000441.1:0-1929 GCA_964538105.1 uncultured Bifidobacteriaceae bacterium | reverse complement strand
CCTTCAAAACGTTCCAACATCCACTGCTCGGCTTTTCTCAAGGCCGGTTTGCGGAACGGATGGACGCCACGCCGAGCGAACCGTTCCGCGAACTTGTGCAGCCGGTCCAGCCACAGGAAAAAATTTCGCAGCGTGATCCGTTTCGGGTCGGGCGCGATGGCGAGGTCGCGTTCGTGCATGCCCTCGGGATACAACTCGTCGAGGTTCACCATGCTCTTCGGCGGACGCGTCGGCTTGAAATGGTTGATGATGGACAGCGGCACGATCATGCCGCGCGACCAGTTGCTCATGTCCCAGAAATTCACATGGAACCATTTGCCGATGAGCAGCACCTCGCACGGGATCGTCGGGACATATTGCCACGGGAACAGGCCGAGCAGCGCGAGATACAGCTTGGAAAACGTGTTCATGCGCGGCACGCCGCCGAAATGCAACGCCACCTCACGCGCCTGCAACATGCGCGGATCCGTCACCGGCACGCCGGCCAGCTTGAGCGCGAGATACGCCTTGATGGTGGCGTTCACCTCCGACGGCCCGCCGTGATAGATGTTCCAGCCGCCGTCCGGCAACTGCATCGAGAAGATGTGGTTGACCGCCTTGCACTGCCATTCCGGGTCCACCTTGCCGTGCCAGTGATGATACGCCACCGTGTCGGACACGAGCGTGGAATCCACCATCAGTTCGCCGACCCAGAAGCCTTCCGGCTTTTGTTCCGCGAGCAGAAATTGTTGCGACCGCGCGATGGCGGCCTCCAGATTGCGGGCAAACCCAGGCTGGACGCCGACGGTCAGGAGTTCAGGCTGCACCCGGCTTACACTGTCAATTAGCACGCGCCTACTGTGCGGATTCGGCAAAAAACTGTAAAGAATTTCCTGCTTCTCAATAATGAGGGGATTAACATCGGCTGCCGCCCATAAACAAGCGGCCTCTGTTGCCGAAGGCCGCTTTGCGTTGTAGGGTTCGGCCTCTGGCCGAATCCATCGAGCCGGAGGCTCGACGCTACAATTAAGCCATCATTTCACGCCGGGACGGTAATGCTCACGGACTGGTTCCAGACGCCCCACCTGTGCGTCGTCCACGCAGCAAAATGGCTTCCGGCCGGGTTGCCGCCGGAGCCGGTCTCAAAAACGGGGCCTCAAAGCGGCGGCGGACGGCTGGAAAGGTGGTTTTAGAGATAAAAATGCGTATTTTAGCGAAAAATGGGGCAAGACCGGCGGTTCCGGGTGCGGAAGTAACGATTACTCCTCGCGGATAAACGGTAGCTCCTCGCGGATAAACGGTAGCTCCTCGCGGATAAACGGTAGCTCCTCGCGGAGTAACGGCTACTTCTTGCGGATAAGCCGTAGCTCCGCACGGATAAACGGCAGATCCTCGCGGAGGAACGGTTACTTCTCACGGATAAATCGCAGCTTCACACGGAGGAACGGCTGCTTCTTGCGGATAAACGACAGCTCCTCGGGGAGTTATGGCTACTTCCCGCGGAGAAATGGCTGCTTTTCAGGGATCCGAGGCTCGTTTCCCGGCCGCCAAGGCTGGTTACGCCTCAGCGACGGCGGATGCGGCGGATGCGGCCTTTTCTGGCAAAGCAGTAATCGCAGGCAGGCGTGGTGGTGAGGTTGGTTGGTGAAACGTCAGGACAATAATATGGATGCAAGGCAACCCCGGGCGAACTTTGGGAAACACACCTTGGTGTCGCTGCCTTATTGCGACATCAGCCGGAAGAAACCGCTGCTGTTGGTTGGCGAAAGGGAAAGCTCGTTGTTCAGGTTGGTGAGATTGAGCGCGGGCGCGTTCGTCACGTCCGCCCATGAAATCAGTTCAGGACTTTGTTGCAGCACGAAATTCGTGGAAGGAATTGTCCATGAAATAGCGAGGTTGCTGCTCGAAATGGAAAGGTTCAATTGCGGTGATGGCGTGGTTTGCAAGGTG
>CAZIFP010000440.1:0-1933 GCA_964538105.1 uncultured Bifidobacteriaceae bacterium | reverse complement strand
CGACCGTGAACCGCAAGAAATCCCGGCTCGCCGCGGCGTTGAACTGAATTTGAGCTATCGCTCACGCAGGCCGGGATTGAAAAATCCCGGCTTTTTCTTTTGCCGCTGCGCCGGTGGTTTTCAAGGTTTTTAGATTGGCGAACTTATTTTCACGGATAAACTTTGGTGTGGCACAAATCAAATTCGGCACGGACGGCTGGCGCGCGGTCATCGCGGAGGATTTCACGTTCGCCAATGTTGCGCGCGTCGCGCAGGCGACGGCGGACTTTTGGAAATCTGAAGTTTCAAATTCCAAATCTGAAATCTTCGGGCGCGAGCTGAAAGTCGTCATCGGCTATGACCGGCGTTTCTTTTCCGACCGGTTTGCGCAGACTACGGCGGAGGTTTTTGCCGGAAACGGTTTTCAAGTCGTCCTCACGCCGGAGCCGACGCCGACGCCGTCGGTTTCCTTCGCCGTCAAACAGTTGCACGCCATCGGCGGCGTGATGATCACCGCCAGCCACAATCCACCGAGTTTCAACGGTTTCAAGCTCAAGTCATATTATGGCGGCTCCAGCGATTCGGAAACCTGCCAGGCCGTGGAAAATTTTCTCGACCGCAATCCGGTCAGATCCACACCGCTCGTCGATGCCGTCAAATCCCGCCAGATAAAAATCACCGATGTTCGTCCGGCGCATTATGCCGCGCTGAAAAAGCTCGTGGACTTCAAGCTCATCGCGAAATCGAAATTGCGTTTCGCGCACGATGCCTTATTCGGCGTCGGCGCGGGCTGTTTTGAAACCTTGCTCGCCGGCACGGCCTGCAAGGTTACGACATTGAACGGCGCGCACGATGTCATGTTTGGCGGCATCAATCCCGAACCGATCGAGAAAAATTACGCGCGGAGCCAGAAGTTTTTGCGCACGCATCCGCATGATATCTGCCTCGTGACCGACGGCGACGCCGACCGCGTGGGTGGCATGGACGGGCGCGGCAAATATCTATCCACGCATCAGATCATTTGCTTGTTGTTGCATCACTTCATCGTCAATCGCAAGCAAACGGGCCGTGTGGCGAAGGCACTGACGACGACTTCGATGGTGGACAAGATGTGCGTGGCTTACGGCCTGCCGCTGGTCGAGACTGGCGTCGGCTTCAAATATATTTGCACCGAGATGCTCAAGGGCGGTGTGCTGCTCGGCGCGGAAGAAAGCGGCGGCATCGGCTTTCCCAACCACATTCCCGAACGCGACGGCATCGCCGCCGGCCTGCTGCTGCTGGAGTTGCTGGCGACGGAGAAAATTTCCGTGAACAAGCTGCTGGCCAAGATGGAGAAACAGTTCGGTCCGCACCGTTACGGCCGGATTGACACGCATTTTCCGCTGGAGAAACGCGCCACGCTCATGGAGTTTTTGAAGAACAATCCGCCGGCGAAATTGCTGCGCTCGCCGCTGGCAGACATGAAGACGTTCGACGGCGTGAAATATGTGGCGGCAGATTCGTCGTGGCTGATGCTGCGCGGTTCGGGCACGGAGCCAATCCTGCGGATTTACGCGGAGGCGAAGACGGAGACCGATGCGAAAAAACTTCTGAACTTTGGCTTGGCGTTGACGCAGAACAAAAGGTTCCGTTGATTCGCTGGAATCGTTCCAGCTTCCTCCTCAACCTTTCCGTGGCGCGGTCTGCTCGGTGGGCACGGTCAATTGCAGTGCTTGAAGTTGCGCCCGCATGGCAACCTCGGAAATTTCCACCAGTTGCAGTTGCGTGGCTTGCAGTCTTTCGACGACCAGTTGCGCCATGCGCCGCATCAATTCATCCGCCAGTCCGGGATGCTGCTCGAATTGCGCGCGCAGCCAGGTGCCATAAAAAAAGATCGCTCTCGTCGGCTCGACCGCACGTGCGCTGAAACGCCAGATGTGCGGCGGAAACAACCACGACCAGCCCAGCGCGTCGC
>CAZIFP010000439.1:0-1937 GCA_964538105.1 uncultured Bifidobacteriaceae bacterium | reverse complement strand
CGATGCGTTCGATTTCCGGCGTGGTGTAAACCATCGTGTCAATCGCGCGGAAATTTCCGCCGCCCAAATCTTCCGTCTTCTTCGGCTGGCCGAAATACATTCCGCCCGTCAGTTCGCGCACGACCAAAATATCAATGCCGTCGCCCTGGCGTTCCTTCGCGAGCGGACACGCGTGCGAAAGAATTTTCGGCAATTTCACCGGCCGCAGATTTGCGAACAGTCCGAACTCCTTGCGGAGCCGCAGCAGCGCGGCGCGTTCGGGACGTTCTTCTTTCGGAATCGTCGGATCGCGATCGGGCAAACCGACGGAGCCGAACAAAATGGAATCCGATTTTTTGCAGAGCGCGAGCGTGGCGTCCGGCAGCGCCTTGCCGGCGGCGTCAATGCCGGCCCAACCGACGGGCGCTTCAGTGATGTTGAGTTGGAAACCAAATTTTTTCTCGGTGGCGCGCAAGACCTTGACGGCTTCGCGCATGACTTCCGGGCCGATGCCGTCGCCGGCGAGCGCTGCGATGTTGTAAGTTCTCATAAAGTTGAACGAAAAGTTTAACCGCGAAATACTCGAAACACACGAAAAAGAAAAAGTGGCGCTGGAAATATTTTCGTGTGTTTCGTGTATTTCGTGGTTAATGATTGGCGATGGCTTTGCCCTACAAAATCGCCACGCTGCTCTACGTTTTCAACGAAGCCGGCGAAATCCTGCTGCTCGAACGCGCGCAGGAGCCGAACCGCGGTTTCTGGAGTCCGTGCGGCGGCAAATTGAAAATGGACATCGGCGAGTCGCCCTACGCCTGCGCCTGTCGCGAGGCGCGCGAGGAAATTGGCATGGAAATTTCGCCTACAGATTTGCACCTGGCCGGACTCATCAGCGAACACGGTTATCAAGGGCAGACCCACTGGCTGATGTTTTTGTTCGAGGTGAAAGTGAAAGTGAAAGCGCTGCCGCCGCCGCACGCGGAAGGATGCTTTGAATTTTTCCCGCGCGAAAAAATTTCGTCGTTAAAAATCCCGCAGACCGACCGCGAGCAGATCTGGCCGTGGCTCTGGCAGTTTCGCGGCGGATTTTTTGCCGCGCACTGCCATTGTCACGCGGATGGACGGAACGAGTGGACGCTGGAACAAGCAAATGAAAAATGAAGAATGCAGAATGAAGAATTTTGCCGCGCACACCGGTCTTGTTTCTTCATTCTGCATTCTTCATTCTGCATTTTCTTATGATTGATTTGCACAGCGACGATTATTTCATGGGCGAAGCCTTGCGCCAGGCGGCCAAGGCTTACGAGCAAGATGAAGTTCCCGTCGGTGCCGTCGTCGTGCGCGAAGGCAAGATCATTGCGCGGGCTTGCAACCAAGTCGAGCTGCTCAAGGACGCCACGGCGCATGCGGAGATGCTGGCGCTGACGCAGGCGGAAAGTGCCGTGGGCGACTGGCGGCTGACCGATTGCACGCTTTACGTCACCAAGGAGCCATGTCCCATGTGCGCCGGCGCGGTCGTGCATACGCGGCTGGCGCGCGTGGTGTTTGGCGCGCCCGACCCGAAAGGCGGCGCGGCGGGCGGCGCGATGAACCTGCTGCAGCTTCCCACGCTGAACCATCGCTGCGAGATTACGTCCGGCGTGCGGCTGGAGGAATGCCGCGCGCTGCTGCAAAGTTTTTTTGCCGAACAGCGTGCAGCCAGAAAGAATGGTGAAAGTCCGCCGCCGAAATCATAGCGGTGGACATGAGTCACCGCTAATTTTCAGGAAGGAGCCGGTTTGCCCTGCGGCGGCGGCAAAAAAACAGGGCATCCTTGCGGATGCCCTGTTGAAAACTATGCCCGCTCGATTACGGAATATTGTAAACCGGATTCAACGTAGAGGTGCTGTTGGTGGCGTTCAGCAAAGCGGTCATCAAGCCGGAACAGGTCGCCTGCGAGACGCTGCCGTCGGCGATGCCAA
>CAZIFP010000438.1:0-1941 GCA_964538105.1 uncultured Bifidobacteriaceae bacterium | reverse complement strand
GCCGTCATCATGGTGCTCAACTCGTGGCACTCGGACAAAACGCGCGAACGGCGCGGCCATGTCGCGCTGGTTTACACGTTGAGCGGCGTGAGCTTGATTTTGAGCGTGCTGACGCCTGAACATTTCTGGCTCTCTTACGCCTTCATGTGCCTCGCGATTCCCGGCCCGTTTGCCGCGCTCGCGCCGTTCTGGGCGATCCCGACCGAGACTCTGCCGGGCAATGTTTTCGGCCCGGTCATTGGCCTCGTCAACGCGCTCGGCAACATCGGCGGCTTTGCCGGGCCTTACATCGTCGGCTGGCTCAAGCTGGAATATCACAGCACCGCGATTCCATTCAACGCTTTGGGAATCGGAATGTTGGCCGCCGCCGCACTGGCGTTTCTGCTGCCGAAAAGCGCGAAGCCGGTTCAATCTACAATGCCCAACACTTGAATCAGTTCGGCCACGATTTTTTTCGGCGGAATTTTGCAACTGAAGACCAGCGCGTCCGCCGGCGGTTCGAGAATGGCAAACTGGCTTTCCAGCAACGCCGGCGGCATGAAATGGCCGCGACGCTTTTTTAATCGTTGTTCAATCAAGGTTCGCGGGCCGATGAGATGCATAAACTCCACGCGGGGATCGCCAGCCGACAATTCGTCACGATATTTCGCCTTCAATGCCGAACACGTCAGCGCCGAAAATTCATTCTTTGCCTGCGCACGGACGACAATTTGTCGCAATGATTTCAGCCACTTTTTCCGGTCGGCATCGGTCAGCGGAATTCCGGCGCGCATCTTGGCGATGTTTTCTGGCGGGTGAAAATCGTCGCCCTCGTAAAAAACGGCGCCGGTTTTTTTTGCGAACAATTTCGCCACCGTCGTCTTGCCGCTGCCGGTCACGCCCATGAAAATCAAAACGGCCGGACGCTGTGGCGCATTACTTTTCACACGATCTTCAGCTTCGGCAAATCCTGCGAATCCACCAAGCCGACTGGTTCGTTTTCCCCGTTCACCACAATCAGATCGTCAATGTTCCGCTCGTTGAAAATTTTCAGCGCCTCGACCGCGAGCGCCTTATCGCGAACACAAATTGGTTTGGGCGTCATCACTTTTTTCAACGGTAGCGACAACAGATTTTCATTCGCCGCCATGTGCCGCCGGAAATCACCGTCGGTGAAAACGCCGGCCAGTTTGCCGCGCACGTTCACGACCGCGAGGCTGCCGGACTTGGCGTGCGTCATCACGAGCAACGCTTCCTTGACCGTCAGATTCTCATCCGCCACGGCGTTGCGGTTGCCCGTGCGCATGATGTCGTCGACTTTGAGCAGCATCGCGCGGCCAATCGCGCCGTTCGGATGATATTTGGCAAAATCTTTTTGCGTGAAGCCGCGCGCCGCCAGCACTGCCATCGCCAGCGCGTCGCCCATGACGAGCATGGCGGTGGTGCTCGAAGTGGGCGCAAGGTTGAACGGGCAGGCTTCCTTCGGCACTTTGACGTTGAGCGAAACGTCGCTGTGCCGGGCGAGCGACGATTTCAAATTACCGGTGAGCGAGATGATTTTAACGGAGAATCTTTTGAGCGCCGGCAACAAATTAAGCAGTTCCTCGGATTCTCCGGAATAGCTCAACGCAAGAATCACGTCGCCGTCGTTGACGATGCCGACATCGCCGTGCAGCGCGTCCACGCTGTTGAGGACGACGGCGGTGGAGCCGGTGCTGGTGAGCGTGGCGGCGATTTTCGCGCCGACGTTGCCGGACTTGCCGATGCCGACGATGACGATTTTCCCGCGATGTTTCAGCGCCTCGACGACGGTTTCAACCGCGCAGTCAAATGTTTTGTCGAGCAGCGCGCGGACGGCCTTGAGCGCGGCCAGTTCGATGTCGAACACTTTGCGGGCCTGGGCAACATGACTCATGCGGGCAGTTTGTCAGGAGACCGGCGCGGATTCAACCGTGTTTCGCG
>CAZIFP010000437.1:0-1944 GCA_964538105.1 uncultured Bifidobacteriaceae bacterium | reverse complement strand
CTCGCGCTCACCGGCGCGCGCGACATGAGCACGATCCAGACGCCGCCGCACGACCGTTTGCCGGTCGAAACGATTGCAACGCCTTACGACGAGCGCACCATCCGCGACGCCATCCAGCGTGAAATGAATCGCGGCGGACAGACCTTCTTCCTGCACAACCGCGTGATGACAATTGACACGATGCTGGCGAAATTAAAATCGCTTGTTCCGCAAGCGCGCATTGTGGTTGGTCATGGTCAGATGCACGCGGACGATTTGGAAGAAGTGATGACGAAATTTGTCAACGGCGAAGCGGACGTTTTACTTTCGACGACGATCATCGAGAGCGGCCTCGATATTCCGAACGCAAACACGATCATCATTGATCGCGCTGACCGATTTGGCTTGAGCGAACTTTACCAGTTGCGGGGGCGTGTCGGGCGCTACAAGCATCAGGCCTACGCGTATCTGCTGCTGCCACGCCACGCTCGGTTGCTCACCGACGTGCGCAAACGCATCAGCGCGATGAAACAATACGCCTCGCTCGGCGGCGGTTTCAAAATCGCCATGCGCGATTTGGAAATTCGCGGCGCGGGCAACCTTCTCGGCGCGGAGCAAAGCGGCCACATCACCGCCGTCGGCTTTGAGCTCTACTGCCAGTTGCTCAAGCAAAGCGTCGCGTCCATGAAAGGCGAGAAAATCAAGCCGCGCGTCGAGGTGCGCATCGCGCTGGATTTTCTCGGCGACGCCAGCACGCTGCCTGAAAATTACGTCACCGAGCCGCATCATCGGATCGAGATTTACCGCAAGCTGGCACAAGCCACGGATAAAGCTGCGCTAGACATGCTGCAGAAAGAATTGCGCGACCGTTTCGGCCCGCTGCCGCCGTCGGTGGAATTGCTGCTGGCCGTCGGTGAACTAAAAATCCTTGCCAGCGAAAAAGGCGTGGCCGCCATTGAATCCGAGGAAGACAAATTAAAACTCACGCGCCACAACGATTTCATCACGCTCGGCGGCAAGTTTCCGCGTCTCACTAAAAAAGAAACCAGGGCGCGATTAAAGGAAATTAAACGCCTTTTGCTGGTGATCTAGTCCGGCAATGTTTTTTCGGCACAGAACCCATCGCGTTCCGATAACGCTTGAATTACACTTCCACCATGAAAGAGCATCTGACGCCCAAGCCGCTTGATCCTGCCGTCCGCATCGGCCATGTGCATCTCAAAGTAGCCGACCTCGACCGCGCGTTGAAATTTTATTGCGGCGTGCTGGGCTTCGAATTGCAGCAACGGTTCGGCGTGCAGGCGGCGTTCATCTCGGCCGGCGGCTATCATCATCACATCGGGCTGAACACCTGGGAAAGTGCGGGCGGTTCGCCGCCGCCACCACGCAGCACGGGACTTTATCATCTGGCGATTTTGTATCCGACCCGCCCGCAGCTCGCGGATGCGGTGCGCCGCGTGCTGGCCGCCGGTGTGGAACTAGACGGTGCCGCCGACCACGGCGTGAGCGAGGCGATTTATCTGCGCGACCCGGACGATAACGGCGTGGAACTCTATTGGGACCGTCCGCCGGAAAAATGGCCGCGCACGCCGGACGGCGAGCTGGCGATGTTCACGCGCGCGCTGGATTTGGACGGATTATTGAAAGAGGCCCCGTGATTTCTCACGGAGCCTCCGCGTCAGCGAAGTCCGGCTGGTTTTACTTTTTTAACTTCACCGCATACTCGGCCACGCGCTTGCCCAACAGCTCACCGGTGAGCTTGTCCGGCGCATTCGGCGCGACATCGGCTGGTTCCTGGCCGGCTTGCGCCATCACGCCGCTGTAACTACTCAAGCGGTTGATGCCCTTGTCGTTCATCGGCAGTTCCGGCAGGCCGATCCAGATCATGCCGAGCTGCATGGCGAGCGTGAAAAAATAATGCAGCGTGCTCAACTTGTCGCCGCTCGGCCCGCTGGAAACGGTGAA
>CAZIFP010000436.1:0-1946 GCA_964538105.1 uncultured Bifidobacteriaceae bacterium | reverse complement strand
ACGCCGACGCTCATCATCGAATTTCCGCCGCCGCTGCGCCGGTTCATCGGCAACCTGACGAACATCACCGGCCTGCTCGTCGAACTGGACTTGGCCAGGAAAGTTAAAATCACCGTTTGAAAACATTGAAACCAACGCTGAAACACTCAAATACTGAAAAGCTGAAGCTTCAGCGTTTCAGCGTTTCAGCGTTTCAGGGTTTGACGGCACGCCTGGCCATCGCGGAGGAAACGGTGCGCGCCATCCGCAGCGGCGAGGTGGATTCGGTGATGGTCGCCGGCAAGGAAGGTTCGCAGGTGTTCACCCTGGACGGCGCCGAGCACGACTACCGTTTGCTCATTGAATCCATGAACGAAGGGGCGCTGATGTTGACGGTCAAAAAGATGATTTTGTATGCCAACGAGCGCTTCGCCCGCATGGTCAAATGCCCGCTGGAGCAGGTGACGGGCAGCTCCTTCCGCCGTTTTCTGTCCCCCGCCGACCGCGCCACGCTCCGGCCGCTCATGAAGCGGTCCGCCAAAAACGGATCAAAAATCCAAATGCTGCTCCATTGTGGCGACGGCTCGCAATTGCCCGTGCAACTTTCCATCCAGGAGCTGGATCGGAACGGTTCCGACCATTTGACCATCGGCATGGTGGTGACCGATCTGACGGAAAGCCGGCGCAACGAGGAACGGCTGCGGGCCTTGACGCATCGCGTGGTGCAGGCGCAGGAATCCGAGCGCGGGCGCGTGGCGCTCGAATTGCACGACCACATCACCCAGTTGCTCTGCGCCATTCTGGTCCGCTGCCAGACGCTGGCGGATCAGCTTCCGGCGCGCGAGGGAACGTTGAAGCGCGAGGCGTTGAAACTCCGTGAACTGCTGGGCGAGGCGGCGGTGGAAGTGGAGCGCATCTCACACAATCTGCGGCCCAGCGTGCTGGAAAACCTGGGACTGGCCGCCGTCCTGCGCGACACCGGCAGGGAGTTTACGGAACGGACGGGCGTCATCCTCACGCTGGCCTCCGTGTCGCTGGCCGCGCGGCTGCCCGGCGACATCGAGCTGACGCTTTACCGCATCCTTCAGGAAGCCCTGGAAAATGTGGCGTTGCACGCCCGGGCCAGGCATGTGAAAGTGAATCTGACGATGAAAGACAACTTCGTGCAACTTTTGATCCACGACGACGGCGTCAGTTTCAATCCGAAAAATCTTTCGGCCAGGCGCAAAAAGCATGGCCGTCTTGGACTGCTCGGCATGCACGAGCGGGTGGCCTATGTGGGGGGCACTTTGAACGTACATTCGGCGCCGGGCAAGGGCACCACCGTCACGGCAATAATTCCACTAATTAATCGCGCGTCGGGGGGGGGGGTAGAAGAAGCCGCCCTGATCGCGTTCGCTAATAAACTATAATTCATATGAGACCAATCACAGTTCTGCTCGCGGAAGATCACATGATCGTGCGCGAAGGTTTTCGCAAGATGCTCGACCTCGACGACGACTTCAAAGTGGTCGGCGAAGCGCCCGACGGCCGCCAGGCGGTGGCGCTGGCCGCCAAACTGCGTCCCGATGTGATCTTGATGGACATCGCGATGCCCCTGCTCAACGGGCTGGAGGCCACCCGGCAGATTCTCAAGGCGCTGCCCACCGCCAAGGTGCTGATGCTCTCCGCGCACAGCGACGACGCCTATATTCAGGAGGCCACCAATGCCGGCGCGAAGGGGTTCGTGCTCAAGCAGGTCTCCTCGCATGTCGTGTGCGAGGCGATCCGGGAAGTCCAGAAGGGGAAAACATTTTTCAGTCCGTCAATCTCCAAACGCCGTGACCGGCTCAATCCGCCATCACTCGACCGCAAGGGACAGCACAAAAATAAAGCCGTCCAACTGACTTCGCGTGAGATGGAAGTGCTCCAGTTGATCGCCGAAGGCAAGGCCAACAAGGAAACCGCCTCGGAACTCGGCATCGGCA
>CAZIFP010000435.1:0-1954 GCA_964538105.1 uncultured Bifidobacteriaceae bacterium | reverse complement strand
GGTGCCCGTGAACACCGGCGCCCTCAACCGCATCTTCGCGCTGGTGCAGGACATCAAGAACGGCGGCAAATGTTCGGACAAGGACCAGGCCACCCTGGGCATTGTCGGCAGCCAGCAGCCCGGACCGGATTACACCACCCTCCAGCCCGTCTTCACCGTCAGCATCGTCGGCGGGCAGGTGGTCATCAAATGGGGCTGGGGCGGATATGCCGCCTTTCTGGACGCCATCGAATTCCAGGTGGATCGGAACGACGGCAAGGGTTTTGTGTTCCTGACCATGGACACCACGCCCGGCTATAACGACACCCAGCCGTTTCCCACCGCCAAGACTGTCTGGGCCTACCGCGCCATCTATCTGGCGAATGACGCCCGCGTGGGCGTCTGGAGCCAGTCCGTCAGCACCGCCGTGCAGGCGTGAACCGGGAATGAAGAATTAAGAATGATGAATGAAGAAACGACAGGATGGAACCGTAACCGTGCTGGAACGGTTTCTTCATTTTTCATTCTGCCTTCTCCATTTGTAACAGGCCCGTCAGGGCTGGCATATTTGTAGAACCCGGGATTAAAAATCCAAAGCTCCGTCAGGAGCGAAATCATCGGAATATGCCGCTCCTGACGGAGCTTGAATTTATTTTGGGATGCGGTTCGACACAGATGCCGCGCCGACGGCGCTGGACCGGCGGCGGGCAACGGCGGCGCAGTTCTGGATTTAGATTGTTCTCGACAAAAATGAGGGCCAGAAATACGGTTAAAAGCATGGAAAAAATCGCACCGCACCGGGCGGGGGAAGATCAAGGTTAGGTCTTGTATGCGTGTCCTACTGGAATCTATTGCAAGAGAGCCTGAAAGCGGGCGTGTAAGGCTCATGGTTCGAGTTGGAGATGAGCCCGCCAAGATGTTTCTTGCACAAATGCACGATCCCAATAGTTGCTCTACCGACCATGAGCTATTCATGCGACTTTCAGACTTAGCTGTGAAGCGATACTGTAATTGTGCGATCTACCAGTTTGAATTGATGGGCATCATTAAGGCGTTTCTCTCAGAGGAGACTTTGCCGCTTTTTCCGATAGAACTTGGCACGACAGCTTTTGGACTCCGGCGGCCTTCCGGAACCAAGATTTTTTTTGATCGGATGAGACGCCCATTCTGCATGGCGTGGTCTTGGTGGAAGTGCAGACATATCCGAAGAGAGAATCTGTTAAAATATGGAAAAGCATCGAACGGGAAGGTTTAGTTTCAAAATTGAAGTGCGACAAAAGAGTTAGCCGCCGGCTTCGCTTCCGGTTCCGGGTTCCAAAACAGTTTTTATCGCCTGCCTGGAACATTTCCGCTTTGATGTGGGCGCATGAAGCAAACGCTGTTCATCACCGGCACGGACACCGGCGCCGGCAAAACCGTGCTGACCGCGCTGCTGACGCGCTTCCTGCGCGAACGCGGCGTCCACGCGGCGGCGCTCAAACCCGTCTGCTCCGGCGGCCGCGCCGACGCCCGCGCATTGCACGCCGCCCTGGCCGGCGCGCTCACGCTCGACGAAATCAATCCGTGGCATTTCCGCGCGCCCGTCGCGCCGTCACTGGCCGCCCGCCGCGAAAACAAAACGATGAAGCTGCCGCAAGTCCTCGCGCACATCCTCGCGCTGCAAAAGCGTTTTGACGTGGTGCTGGTGGAAGGTGCCGGCGGCCTGCTGAGTCCGCTCAGCGAAGATTTTGATTCGCGCGATTTGATTTCCGCCTTGCGCGCAACGCCCATCATCGTCGCGCCAAACAAACTCGGCGTGGTGAATCACATTTTGCTCACGCTCGAAGCGCTGCCGGAAAGCGTCCGGCCAAAAGCCAAAATCATTTTGATGTCGCCACCGAAACCGGACACTGCCACCGGGTCAAACATAGAACTGCTGGAGCAATTTGTGCCGCCGGGAAAAATCCAGTCGCTGCCGTGGCTGGGTGAAAGGTTT
>CAZIFP010000434.1:0-1959 GCA_964538105.1 uncultured Bifidobacteriaceae bacterium | reverse complement strand
GGCATCGGCAAGCGCACTGGTTTTGACGAATACCGCGTCCAGTCGCGCGGCGGCAAGGGCATCATCACCATGAAGACCGGCGACAAGACCGGCGGCGTGGTGGGCGCGCTCACCGTGCGCGACAGCGACGAAATCATGCTCATCACCACCGGCGGCCAGATGGTGCGGATTCCGGTGCAGGGCATCCGCGAAGCCGGTCGCAACACCATGGGCGTGAAACTCG
Organism: uncultured Bifidobacteriaceae bacterium; assembly: GCA_964538105.1. Lineage (GTDB taxonomy): Bacteria > Verrucomicrobiota > Verrucomicrobiia > Limisphaerales > UBA11358 > UBA11358. The sequence goes on along the minus strand of CAZIFP010000434.1, from coordinate 1,736 downwards.
TGAACCTCGATGCCGGCGACAAGCTTCAGGCGATTGCCTCGGTGATCAGCGAGGACAAGGAAGATTCCGCCATCGAAAGCGAACCGGCAGAATAATTGTAAAACCTGCTTGCCCTGGCCGCATAAATCATGTTTTTTGTGCGGCCTTTTTAATGAAGAAACACATCGTAAATCTGTCCGTTGCCGTCAGTGTTCTGACGGCATTCCACGCGTTCGCGCAAACCAACGTCATCACCACGACCAATGTCGTGACGGTGACGGTGACCAACATCGTCACGGTGACCAATGTTGTGGCAAAGGCCGATGTCATTCCTCCATCCGCCGCCACGAACAGCCCCAGCCTGCTGGCGCAGCCGCCCAAATATCCGTGGCAAGGCAGCGTGACAGCCGGCCTGACCCTGACGCGCGGCAACAGCGACACCCTGTTGTTCACGGCGGGCGTGCTGACGTCCAAAAAGACGCCTGACAATGAATTTAAGCTGGGGGCCGATGGCGCCTACGGCGAGAACAGCGGCGTGAAAAACGTGGACACCGAACATGCCTTCGGCCAATACAATGATTTGTTTACCGACCGGTTTTATGGTTACGCCCGGGCGGAAGCATTGCATGACGGCATTGCCGATCTGCAATACCGCGTCACCGTCGGTCCCGGTGTCGGCTATTATTTCCTCAAGGAAACGAACACCACCTTGGCGGGTGAATTCGGTTTCAGCTATGTCAACCAGCGCCTCGGCGATGTGGACGACAACTACGCCACCCTCCGGCTGGCCGAGCGGTATGAACACAAGTTCAAGAATTACGGCGCGCGTGTCTGGGAAAACGCCGAGATTTTGCCGCAGATTAACAAGGTTGATAATTACATCGTCAACGCGGAAATCGGCATCGAGGCCGCGCTCAACGCCCACTTCAGCCTGAAAACTTTCCTGGATGATAATTTCAACAACCAGCCGGCGGCCGGCCGCGAGAAAAACGACGTCAAGCTCGTCAGCGCCATCTCCTACAAGTTTTAAGCGGACTTGAATTGGAAACGGCGGTTCCGGATTTTCTGGAACCCCCGTTTTGTTTTTAGAAATTGAGGTGGGGCGAGACTCCGGCGAGCCTCAAATTTGTCACGGCGCGAGCCGTTCCAGCTTCCATGAGCCATCCGCCTGCCGCGCGTAGGAAAACCGGTCGTGTAACCGGCTCGGACGGCCTTGCCAGAATTCAATCCGCTCCGGCCGCAAAATAAATCCGCCCCAGTTCGGGGGCAGGGGAATGTCGCCGGGAAATTTCTTTTCCAGTTCGCGCCACTTCGCTTCGAGCGCGGCGCGGTTCGGAATCACATCGCTTTGGTTGGAGGCCCACGCCGCCAGCCGGCTGCCGCGCGGACGGCTCTTGAAATAAGTTTCCGATTCCGCCACCGGCAGTTTCGTGACCGTGCCGGCCACGCAGATCTGCCGTTCCAGGTCCGACCAGAAAAACGTTAGCGCGGCGTTGGGATTTTCCGCCAGCTCACGGCCCTTGCGGCTTTCGTAGTTCGTGAAAAAAACGAAGCCGCGTTCGTCCACAGATTTCAGCAGCACCGTGCGCGTCGAGGGCTTGCCGGATTGGTCCACCGTCGCGAGCGTCATCGCGTTGATGTCGGCGGGACGGTGGTTGAGGACGGCGCTCCAGAGCTTGTAGAGCGCGATGCCGATTTTACGCCAGCGGCTCTGGGACTGTTCGCCGGTGGCGTCGCGGAACCACGACTCAAACTGC
>CAZIFP010000433.1:0-1960 GCA_964538105.1 uncultured Bifidobacteriaceae bacterium | reverse complement strand
GCATAAACGGCGCAAGAAGCTGCGCTTGAATCGTCACAAGAAGCGCACCTGGCAGAAGTAATTTCCGCCTTGCGGTTTCATTCATCCGTTCGCGGCGACAGCTAAAAGCTTTCGTTCGCGGGCGGTCTTTTTATATCCGGGCCAAATTTTGCCGATGAAACATCAGTTTGAAAAACATTACACCCGCGACGAGGCGAACGCGCTGCTGCCGCAGATCCGCGTGTGGCTGGAGCAGTTGAACCGGCTGCGCGAAGACCTGCACCGCTGCGAAAAGCGCCTGAGCGGGCTGACCGAGCAGGGGAAGGACACCGGCGGCGAGACGGTGAACAACTGGATTCGCGCGCTGGCGGAAATGCAGGCGACGCTGGCGGAATTTCAACGCCGCGAAATCTTCATCAAGGATCTGGAGCGCGGGCTGCTGGATTTCCCGGCGCTCATCGGCGGCAAGGAAGTTTTTCTCTGCTGGGAATCGGACGAGGAGGCGGTTGAATTCTGGCACGATCTCGAAACCGGCTACGGCGGGCGCGAGCGGCTCTGAAACTTATTTCACACCTTGCACCCGCCCCGTGTGCTGCGGATTCGCGCGGAACATCGGCCAGGAACTGTTCGCCCGCGGCGCGCCGTTCGTCGCGGCATAGGCGTATAAAAATCGCCCGTCGTCCAGGTAAATCACGCCGTCGGTTCCGATGTTCGGGGAGCTTTTGGGGGTGATGCCGACGCCAATCTCCGCCTGCCATATGAATTGCCCCGTGGAAGTAATGGCGGCCAGTTCGCTCCACGCCGTCGTGAAATAGACCAGCCCGTTCGCGGCCACCGCCGGCGCGATGTCCACCAGGCGGGGCGTGCCGTATTGCCAGAGCAGTTTTCCATCCGCGCTGTAGGAGTTTCTTGAGCCATTGACCAGCAGATAAATCTGCCCCTGCGCGTCCAGCACCGGCGAGGATTCCGTGAAGCCGCCCGTGCGCAGCCGCCACCGCTCCGTTCCGTCCGGCTTCAAAGCGTAGAGGTTGCCGTCCGTCGAGGTGAAATAAACCGTGCCGTCGGCGGCGATGGCGGGCGACGAGGTGATCGGGCCGTCAGTCAAAAAAGTCCAGTGCAGTGTGCCGTCCGGGGCGAGCGCGTAGAATTTCTTGTCGTGCGAACCGAAATAAATCGCGCCATCCACACCGATGGCGGGCGAGGAAACGACCGCATTGCTCGTGGCGAAAGCCCACTTCAACGAACCGTCAGGTTTGAGCGCGTAAAACTTCTTGTCCCACGAGCCGAAATAAACCGTGCCGTCCGCGCCGATGGCGGGCGAGGAATCAATCCACGCGCCGGTCGCAAAAGTCCATTTGAGTTTGCCTTCCGGCGTGACGGCGTAAAGTTTCCGGTCGCGCGCGCCGAAATAGATCGTGCCGTCCGCCGCGACGGCAGGGGACGAGTTGATTTCCATCGGCGTTTGGAACGTCCATTTGATTTCGCCCTGCGGCGTGACGGCCACGAGCCGGCCTTCGAAGATTGCCTGATAAATCGTGCCGTCCGGCGCGAGTGCCGGCGACGATTCGCTGTCGTAATTTCCCAACTGCAACCGCCATACATTTGTCGCGGCGGACTGGGCCGGGCAGGGGAATGACGCGCTGAAAAGCAAAAGGACGGCAAGGCAGGTTCGCAGCGGCAGATTCATCCGCAGCAGTAAAGGGCGGCCGGCGTGAGATTTCAAGTTTTCAGTTTTCCGGCAGATTGCCGCCCATGAAAATCAGGCATATAGCCAGTCAGCATAAAAGGCGAGTTTTTTGCCATTTTTGGCGTCCGTGATGGGCTTTTTTGTGTTTTAATGATCCTTTTCGCTACAAATGGGGGTAGTGGTGGTCATTTCCTAAGCTCCCGGAGCCGTTCCGGGAGCTTAGGGATCCGTTGCCGGAGCTTAGCAGCCCGTTAAAAAAGTCAGAAAAAGCTGTTACCGGATGACCCGAAAGAT
>CAZIFP010000432.1:0-1973 GCA_964538105.1 uncultured Bifidobacteriaceae bacterium | reverse complement strand
GGCAGGTCCTGGAAAACCGCCTTCGCCCGCTTGACTTTGCCGTGGTTCTGGCGTGAAATTGCAGCCATGAACTCTTTACTGGAGCGCATCACCATCCAGCCGGACATCTGCCACGGCAAGCCGGTCATCCGCGGCCTGCGTTACCCGGTGGAGTCGGTGCTGGAATACCTCGCGGCGGGCGATTCGTTTGAGGACGTGCTGAAGGAATTTCCCGATCTCGAACGGGAAGATTTGTTGGCGTGCCTGGAGTTTGCGGCGCGCTCGCTCAAGGTCAAAAGCCAGCATCTCGCCCTGACATGAAATTTCTGGTGGACGCGCAACTGCCGCCCGGCTTGTGCGCCTTGCTGCAAGCCGCCGGTCATGACGCCCACCACACCCTCCAGCTTCCGGCAAAAAATCTCACCTCGGACCAAGCCGTCAACACCTTGTCGGCGAAGGAAAAGCTGGTGGTGATTTCCAAGGACACGGATTTTTATTATTCGCATCTGTTGCGGCAAGAACCTTACAAACTGGTTTTAGTCCGCACCGGCAATATTGGAATTCGCGAATTGAAAGAATTGTTCGCGCGCAATCTGCCGGCGATTGAGCAGGCGTTGAAAAAACATTCACTGGTGGAACTGGACCGTTCGGAAGTGCGCGTGGTGGTTTGAAAACAATTTCATTTCACCCGTTTCGTGGTTAAATTTTTCTCGCGATGATTCAATACCTCGATTTGCTCCGGCATGTCCTCGAACACGGCAGGTTCAAGGCCGACCGCACCGGCACCGGCACCTATTCCGTGTTCGGCGCGCAAATCCGTTGTCCGCTGCGCGAATCGTTTCCGTTGCTCACCACCAAGAAGGTTCACACCAAATCCATTTTCTACGAGCTGCTCTGGTTTTTGCGCGGCGACACAAACATCAAATGGCTCAAAGATCACGGCGTGACGATCTGGAACGAATGGGCGGACGCGGAAGGAAATCTGGGCCGCGTTTATGGCGCGCAATGGACGGACTGGCGCACCGCCGACGGCCGCGCGCTCAACCAGATTGACGACGTGATCGCGCAGATCAAAAAAAATCCCGACAGCCGGCGGCACATCGTCAGCGCGTGGAATCCGGGCGAGCTGGGGACGATGGCGTTGCCGCCGTGCCACACGCTGTTCCAGTTTTATGTGAGCGAGGGCGAGTTGAGCTGCCAGCTTTACCAGCGCAGCGCGGATATTTTTCTCGGCGTGCCGTTCAACATCGCCAGCTACGCGCTGCTCACGCTGATGGTCGCGCAGGTCTGCGGGTTGAAGCCGGGCGAATTTATCCACACGTTCGGCGACCTGCATCTTTATAAAAATCACGTTGATCAGGCAAATGAACAGCTTTCACGCGAGCCGCGTCCGCTGCCGCAAATGAAGTTGAATCCGGCGGTGAAGGACATCCACGATTTCAAGTTCGAGGATTTTGAATTGGTGAATTATGACCCGCATCCGGCCATCAAGGCTCCGATTGCGGTTTAGTTTTTTAGACAGAATGACAGAATGGGAAAAAGTGAATTTTGAAAATTCTGTTAATTTTGTCAGAAGCAAATGAAACACTTCAAGGCCATCGCCGCAATGTCGCTGAACCGCGTGATTGGCGCGGGCGGCAAAATCCCGTGGCATCTGCCGGAGGATTTCAAGTGGTTCAAGCAAACCACCATGGGCAACGTGATCGTGATGGGGCGCAAGACGTTTGAAAGCCTCGGCCGGCCGCTGCCCAACCGCAAAAACCTCGTGCTGACGCGGCATCCGCAGCGGCTCATCAAGAAGCATCCTGAAATTTTCGGGCAATATCACGAATGGCGCGGCGGAAAATATCTGAAGCGGCCCTATCAATTCCATTTCTCAAAGTTGGGCGAAAAACAGGAGACGGAAATTTTCATCTTCAGCTCGCTGGACAAGCTCGACCCGGCGGAATTTCCGAACGACATCTTCATCTGCGGCGGCGAGCAGATTTACGAAC
>CAZIFP010000431.1:0-1978 GCA_964538105.1 uncultured Bifidobacteriaceae bacterium | reverse complement strand
CTTCCGATGGCTGCTGAACAATATCCTGCCATCGCACCTAGAGAACCTGACCAACCAGCGGTGCAAAGCAATCCAAAACGACCACGCAAGCCGCGATGAAACCAAAGTTCCATCGCAACTGTGTAAATCAGGGCTGGAATGATTCCGAAAAAGTAGGCAAACATCACCAGCGCGGGAAAGCCAATGAGAAAGTCGGAAAACGTCTCTGACTCGTGCGAGCTGAAAATAGCAACCCATACAGCCGCTAAAAATGGCGGAGCCAGCAACTCTAATAAAATGCGCCAAGTTTTGCTCATAGCGTAAGCAGCCTAGCAATAATTTTGGTTTTACGGCTTCACAAATTTTTCAATCTCCGCCTGCATTTTTTTCAGGTCGGGCAGGTTGATATACATCATGTGGCCGGCGTCGAACTCGGCGAAGGAAACATTTTTCCGGTAGGCGTCCGCCAGCGCCATGTGGCCGATGCTGTGCCGCATCGTGTCAATCGGGCAGACGAGATCGCAGCGGCCACCGAGCACGAGGATTTTCAGATACGGCTCCTGGTTCATCACCGACGCGAGCCGGTCGCTGGCGTTGGCAAAATTATTGCGCGCGCCGTAATTCCACGGCTGCACGCCGGCAATCAGCTCATACGGCAGGTCGTCCTCGAATTTCAGTTCGCCGCGCACATAGGAGTTCATCGCCGCCGAGAACGGCCCCATCACCGCCGCGCTGGCCGGGTCGAAATTCGCGCCGGGCGACGCCGGGTCGCCGTCGCGCCCGGTCAGCCGCGCATCATACGCGCCGAGAATCAAACCGTCGTCGTGCAACAGTTGCTTGCGGAACACGGACGGATCCACGCGCAGATTATTGTCCTCGATGACGGACGGTTTGAGGCCGGTAAGCCGCACGAGTTCAGCGACAACTTTTTTCTTTTCGTCCGCCGGCAGCGCCGCGCCTTGCAGCAACGCGGAGGTGAATTCACCTTTGGCAAATTCGCGCGATTCGGCCAGCGCGGCCGTCAAATCCGCCTGCAAGTCCGCCGGCAATTTCTGGTGGAACTGTGCCGCCGCCGTGTAGGCCGGCAAAATCAGCGGATACGGCAGGTCGTTGCCATCGCCGCCGCTGATGGTGCCAAAGTCCAGCACGCCGGAAACGAGGATGAGGCCGTTCAGATAAAGCCCGCAGCGGCCGCGCAGGTGCTCGGCGAGGCCGGCGGCGCGGAAGACGCCGTAGCTTTCGCCGCAGAGAAATTTCGGCGCGAGCCAGCGGTCATGGCGCGTGGTCCAGAGCCGGATGAATTCGCCGACGGAATCCAAATCCGCCTCGTCGCCGAAAAATGTGTCGGGCTTTTCGTCCTTCGCCGCGCGGCTGAATCCGGTGGCGACGGGATCAATGAAAACGAGGTCGCTCGCGTTGAGGATGGAAAATTCATTGTCCACCAGCGCGAACGGCGGCGCGGGCTGCGAGCCGTCCTCGTTCATCTTCACGCGGCGCGGGCCGAGCGCGCCGAGGTGCAGCCAGACGGAAGCCGAGCCGGGACCGCCGTTGAAACAAAATGTGATCGGCCGCGCCGATTTGTTCGTCTGTCCCTGCCGCGTGTAGGCGACGTAAAAAACCGACGCGCTGGTCGTGCCGTCCTTTTTCAAGATCGGCAGCATTCCGGTCTCGGCCACATAAGTGTCGCGCTGGCCTGCGATGGCTACCGTGTTTGTGGTGAAGACGGGTTTGTGCGTGGCGTCGGGAATCTGGCCGAGCGCGGCCTTGTCTTTGTCCGGCGCGGCGGCGGGCGCGTTGGTGTCGGCGGCGCGGAGCGGCAGCGCGGCGGCGAGCAGGAGCAGGGCGGCGATTTTTTTCATGGCGGTGATGGTTAAGTTGGGGCTCGATCCTTGCCAGCCGAACCTGAAGCAGGCGCGTGAGTACTTCGCCTCCCTCACCGTTGAAAAATATATCGAGCAGGTTTTAAACCTTGCCAACGACAAGGAACTCGTGAAGACGA
>CAZIFP010000430.1:0-1980 GCA_964538105.1 uncultured Bifidobacteriaceae bacterium | reverse complement strand
CGGTGCCTTTTACGTTCGTGGTGAAGTAGGGCTTGAAAATTTCCTGGCGGCGTTCGGGCGGAACGCCGGGGCCGTTGTCGCGGATTTCCAAAAATCCCTCGCCGGCATTTTGCCGGCCGGTGACCACCTGGATTTCGGCCGCCGCCGGCACGGCTTGAATGGCGTTGAGCAAAAGGTTGAACAACACCTGCCGCAGCAGTTGTTCGTCGGCCTCGATGGAAATTGCCGCGCCCTTGGTCGCAACCTGAATTTTCTTTTCCTCCAAGTCGTGGTTCAAGGCGCGCACCACTTCATTCAGCACGGCATTCAGCGCGAGCGTCGTCCGGCGGATTTCGCGCGGGCGCGAGTAGTTGATGAATTCATTCAACTGCACCGTGACCTTGTCGGTCTCATCCACGATGGCGCGGGCCTTCTCGCGGATTTCCGCCGGCGCGTCGTTCTCCTTGGAAAGCATCTGCGCCATGCCGCGGATGATGTTGAGCGGATTGCGCGTCTCGTGCGCTAGGCCGGCGGCGGCGAGGTTCATTTCCTTGAGGTGCGAATTGAGTTCGCTCGCGCGCACCAGCCGGATTTGCAGATCCGCCGTTTTGGAAAAGTTGCGCAGCGCCAAACCCGCGCCGGCGGCGGCCATGCCCGCAAAAAAAACGATGACAAACCGCAGCCACAAATCGCGGACACAAATGGCGCGGTAATTTTCCGTGGACATGGCGAGCACCAGCCCGTGCAGTTCGTGCGTGGCGGCGAGCGCCTTGAAATCGGCGTCGGACATCCAGCGCATCCACGGCGGCCGGCGGGAGCCGTCGTGCGGACGCGCGCCGGCGTTGTCCGGCGGCCCGTTTGTTCCGCCGTTGGTGAAGGCATTTGCAAAACCGTTCGTGGGTGGTGGCCCGATTGGTGGCGGTTCCGGTCGTGGAAAATCCCGGTCGCCGCCGTGCATCCCGTTGGTCAGATCGCGGAACGATGGCAGGACGACGGTGGCATTGTTGGTCACGCCTTCGGACACGCTCGCGCCTTCGACGGGATTCACGAACGTCACGCTGTTTTTCCCCCAATGCTCGCCTTCCTGCAAAAATTCCTTGGCGTCAAAATTCGTCTGGCCAACCGCGATTACCGGGTCGCCGGCTGTGTTCAGCAGGATGACGGAAATCAGCTCGCTGGATTTGACGAGCTGGTTGGTGCGGCTGTTGACGAGCAGATTGAGCACCGGCTCAAGGCGGTCCTGCAAGACTGTGCTGTGGAAACGCATCGCCCGGATGACCGCGCTCAACGTGTTGGCGATTTCGTTGGACCGGTTGCGCAAATCGGACTTGGCGGCTTCGCGGACGCGGACGTGCTCCTCAACCTGCCACGCGATGACGAGCAACCAGACGCCCAGCAACAAGCTGTAAATCCAGAAGCGGTTTCGTTCAGGTTGCATTCGCGAATCTAGTCGGACGCCGGATGCTGGAAAAGTCAAATCCGGCCGTTAATTTTTCTTCACCGGCAGACGGTCAATGAACAGGTCCAATTGCTGTTCCGATATCGAATTGGTGATCATCTGCGCCTGGCCGGTTTCATGCACGGACATCGCGGCGAGCTGTGACGGCATCTGGACGATGTGCGGCGTGAGGAAAATCAGCAGCTCGTTCTTCGTGCTCGACTTGGCGCTGAACTTGAACAATTGGCCGAGCAGCGGGATGTCGCCCAGAATCGGAATCTTGCTGTCGTTGGAAGCCTTGTCGTTGGCGATGAGGCCGCCGATGACGACTGGTTCGCCGTCGGGCGTCACGACCACGGTGTTGGCGGAACGCTTGTTGATGTTGGGCGCAAACACGGGGGATGAAATGATACTGCCGCCTTCGATCACCTGGCCGGGCGTCGAGGTGTCAATGGAAGTGATTTGCGGTTCTAGAATCATTTGCACCAGGCTGTTCGCCCCGATGAATGGCGTGACGTCGAGCTGGATGCCGACGTTCTGGTAGCTGCCGTTGATGGTCGGCA
>CAZIFP010000429.1:1037-1986 GCA_964538105.1 uncultured Bifidobacteriaceae bacterium | reverse complement strand
TCAATCTTGTTGCTGTAAAGATCGGTCACGCGTGTGTGCGTGCGCAGCACCGTCTGGATGGTGCTCAAGTGATACTCGCGCGGGTCGGGATCGTAATCCACGAACGTCGTCGGCAATTTCGGCTCACCGCCGTCCACGGTGAGCAAATCCACTTTGCCCTCGCCGAATTCGTTCGCCGGCTTGCCCTTCGCGGCCTTGGCCACGCGGTTGACACGATAAACGCCGCCATCCACATCCACCCACGGCAGCAGTTTGTTCAGCCAGCGCGGCGTGATTTCCGTCATCTGCGGGACGGTGACGGTGGCGGTGGCGAGGTTGCGCGCGGCGGCGGCGCTCAGGCTCAGGTTGATTTCAGTTTCTTTGCTCATAATTTATTTTGGTTGGTGGTGAATGGAAAAATTCAAAGCGGATTGTGCGCCGAGAAACACGGGAGAAACTTCGCGTGTGAAAACGCCGAAGCCAACGCTAGAACTTCCGGTCGCACCGGAATCTGGACACAATTCGACATGAATACACTTTCAGTTTCATGGAAGCTTCCAGTTGACCGGTGAGCGCCGTGAGGTTACGGGACAAATTCGAGCGGCGTTGACGCCTGCTGTGATTCAAATGCTAATTGCGTCGGCTGACTTGTCAATGACGATGCGCTAAATAATCCAGTCAAGCGCGGCTTCTTTTTTTTGCGTGGATTTATTGCGAATTACAAGCTGCTTTTCCTCATAAACTACCAGCGAATTCGCCGGGACACTGTGCATCAGGAAAACATTTGCACCAATGGTCGAGTTGGCACCGATGACCGTTTCGCCGCCGAGAATGGTGGAGTTCGGATAAATCGTCACGTTGTCTTCCACGTTTGGGTGGCGCTTGCCACCTTTGACAATGTGGCCCGCATCGTCCTTCGCGAAGCTGCGTGCACCGAGTGTCACACCGTGGTAGAGTTTTACACGATTTC
>CAZIFP010000429.1:0-1027 GCA_964538105.1 uncultured Bifidobacteriaceae bacterium | reverse complement strand
TTTGCACGTCTCGCCGATGACCACACCGGTGCCGTGGTCTATGAAAAAGTGCGAGCCGATCCGCGCACCCGGATGGATGTCAATGCCCGTGCGGCCGTGCGCCCATTCCGTCATCATGCGCGGGATGATCGGCGCGCCCGCCACATACAAGACATGCGCGAGCCGCTGAATGGCGATGGCCTCGATGAATGGATACGACAAAATAATTTCCTCGCTGAAAAGTGCGGCGGGATCGCCTTCATAGGCCGCTTCGATATCTGTTCGCAACAGTTCGCGCACACTGGCCAGCGATTGAAAAAACAGACGGAGGATCGGCGGCGTGCGGCCGGTGGGTTTTTTCGGGTCGCCAATGCGGACGCTTTTGCGGACCTGGTCTTCCAGCCGCCTGCCGACGTGAGCCAGTCGTTCGTGCGTTAATTCAGCGAGCGAGCCGTGATGCACCGCGTCATCGTCGTGAAACCCGGGGAACAGCAGTTGCAATAGGTCTTCGCAAATCTGACCGACCGCGCGGGTGGATGGCATGTTGTGCGCGTCACGATTATTCAGTCCGCCGACCGCGCCGTAGGAAGCGATCAGTTCCGGCACAAACTGGTCGTAGAAGGTTTCCTCAAAGCCCGGGCGTGCCGAGAGCAACGCATCTGCAGCCTCCGCAGAATGGTTGTGCGGCAAAGCATGGTTCAAATTTTCCGTTGTAGTTTTCATTCGAGTTGGTTTTTCGTGTCATATCAATATTGCAGGCTTCCGGCGCACGCAGGACATGCAACGCCGGAAACCCGTTTGCCTCGGACTTCAGGAACCAGTCAGGCAAAAATCTCATTTTCCCCATTGAGGATCGAGTCCAGCCGCCGCAACTGCTCGCGGATCTTTCGCCGCTCGGAGCGATGTTCAAAGGTTTTGGCGGCGTGCGGACGAATCCCGGCGGGCCGCTCGCCGGTTGGACTCGCGGTTTGGCCGGACTTTGCATTGATTTGTGTTTTCATATTTCAAAAATATGGTGGTGAGTTTTGCGACACGGGCGGCGGAGAAG
>CAZIFP010000428.1:0-1988 GCA_964538105.1 uncultured Bifidobacteriaceae bacterium | reverse complement strand
TCGCCTCGGCGAGAAAATCATCCACGCCCGCCTCCTGCGCGATGGCGGCGGCGGTAAGCGGGTTGTCGCCGGTGATCATCACGGTGCGGATGCCCATCGCGCGAAAACGTTTGAAGCGTTCAGCCAGGCCGCCCTTCACGATGTCCTTCAGATGAATCACGCCGAGCGCGCAGTCACGGGTGGCAACCACGAGTGGCGTGCCGCCGGAAAGCGAAATTGCTTCGACGATTTTTTCAACGTCCGCCGGCAGCACACCGCCGGTGAATTGCCGGACGGCGTTCGCCGAGCCTTTGCGGATCTGCCGGCCTTCCAAATCCACGCCGCTCATGCGCGTCTGCGCCGTGAACGGAATGAACATTGCGCCGGGCAGATCGTGGATGGTCCGCGCACGAATGCCGAAATTTTTCGCCAGCACCACAATGCTGCGGCCTTCGGGAGTTTCATCGGCGAGCGACGCCAGTTGCGCGGCATCGGCTAGTTCCTGTTCCGTGACCCCGGGCGCGGGCACAAATGCGGTGGCCTGACGGTTGCCGAGCGTGATGGTGCCGGTTTTATCCAAAAGCAAAACGTCCACGTCACCCGCCGCCTCGACGGCGCGGCCGCTCATCGCCAGAACATTTTTCTGGAGCAGGCGGTCCATGCCGGCGATGCCGATGGCGCTCAACAGACCGCCAATGGTCGTCGGAATCAGGCAGACGAGCAGCGAGATGAGCACGGCGTTGGAAAAGTTCACACCGGAATAAATGCCCAGCGGTTTCAGCGTCACAACCGCGAGCAAAAACACAATCGTGAGCGCCGCGAGCAAAATGGTGAGCGCGATTTCGTTCGGCGTTTTTTGGCGGCTCGCACCTTCGACCAACGCGATCATGCGGTCCAGAAAGCCTTCGCCGGGATTGGCGGTGATCTCGATTTTGATCTCGTCCGAGAGCACGCGCGTGCCGCCGGTGACGGCGCTGCGGTCACCGCCGGCCTCGCGGATGACGGGCGCGGATTCGCCGGTGATGGCGGATTCGTCCACCGTCGCCGCGCCGGAAATAATTTCGCCGTCGGCGGGAATGATTTCGGTGGCGCGCACGAGAATGACGTCGCCCTTCCGGAGCGAGTCGGCGTCCACAGTTTCAATTTTGCCGCTGCCGGAAATTTTGTTCGCGCTGGTGCGGGTGCGCGTGGCGCGGAGCGATTTGGCCTGCGCCTTGCCACGGCCCTCGGCGACGGCCTCGGCGAAATTCGCGAAGAGCACGGTGAACCAAAGCCACACGGCGATTTGCGCGACGAACAGCGTCTGGCCGGGCGAACGGAAGGCATCCACGGTGCTGATGGCCGCGCCGACCATCGTCACGAACATGACGGGGTTTTTCACCATCAGGCGCGGGTTGAGCTTTTTGAAAGTCTCGCCGAGCGCGGGCACGAGGATGTCAGCGTTAAACAGGGAAACAGATTTCGTAGCCATAAAATATCGGGTTAAAACAGGTTGCCTTTCAGCATCAGGAAATGTTCGACAATCGGGCCAAGCGCGAGAGCCGGCAGAAACGTCAGCGCGCCGACCAGAATCACCGTGCCGACAAGCAGCGCAATGAAGGTGAAGTCGCTCACCGAAAATGTTCCGGCGCTGGAGGGAACGATTTTTTTGCGCGCGAGCGAACCGGCGAGCGCCAGCAGCGGAATGATCATGCCGAACCGGCCGAGCAGCATGTCAATGCCCAGCGTCGTGTCATACCACGGCGTGTTGGCGTTCAGGCCGGCGAAGGCGCTGCCGTTGTTGCCCGCGCAGGAAGTGTAGGCGTAGAGAATTTCACTCAAGCCGTGCGGGCCTTGGTTGTTCAAGCCGGCCAGTCCCCAACTGCTCACCGACGCCCAGGCCGTGAAGCCGAGGATGATGAACGCGAGAATGACAAATGCGAGCAGCGCCATCTTCACGTCGTAGGCCTCGATCTTTTTGCCGAGATATTCCGGCGTGCGCCCGACCATCAGCCCGGCGATGAACACGG
>CAZIFP010000427.1:0-2002 GCA_964538105.1 uncultured Bifidobacteriaceae bacterium | reverse complement strand
GGACGCCGGGACCGTAGTTGCGGCGTTCAAGATATTTCGTCGGGCCGAAAATCGGGATTCCGAAACGGCGGCTGATGCGGACGCGGGGACCTGTATAACGAGCCATAATTAAAAAATAAAATTCGAGTTGTGGACTAGACGCGGCGTTTCTTGCGCGGGCGGCAGCCGTTGTGCGGAATCGGCGTCACGTCTTTGATCGTGCTGATTTCCAGGCCGATGGCCTGCAGCGCGCGGATGGCGGATTCACGGCCCGAGCCAGGACCCTTCACGCGGATTTCAACTTCCTTCATGCCATGCGCCATTGCCTGACGGGCGGCGTCCTGCGCGACCTGCTGCGCGGCGTAAGCGGTGCTTTTGCGCGAGCCCTTGAAACCGACACGGCCGGCGCTGGACCAGCCGATCAGGTTGCCCTGCATGTCGGTGATGGTGACTTGGGTGTTGTTAAACGTGGCCAGAATGTTCGCGACGCCAACGACAACGTTCTTCGCGTGCTTGGCCTTGATGATCTTCTTGGCATTCGCGTCCTCGCCCAAAAGTTCAGCAGCCGTCGGCGCGGCCACGGTGACGGGCACCTCGGCGATAGGGGCAGCAACTGGCGCAGCAGCTGGCGCGGCCTTTTTGTCCACAGCATCGGCTGCGGGTTTTCCCTCTTTTTTGGGGGCGGATTTCTTTTTAATTTCTTCGGCCATAATCAATCAATTCAATTTTCAGGTGATGCCAGCTTTGGCGTTGGGATTGCGCTGCACGCCGACCGTCTTGCGCGGACCTTTGCGGGTGCGGGCGTTGGTCTGGGTGCGCTGACCGCGCACCGGCAGGCTGCGCTGATGGCGAACGCCACGGTAACAGCGGATGCCCTGCAGGCGCTTGAGGTTCATGCCGAGCTCGCGGCGTAGATCGCCCTCGATGACATACTTGCCCTCCTGGATCGCGTGAACGATCTGGGAAAGCTGCTGCTCGGTCAGATCCTTCGCGCGGATCGAGCGGTCAATGTTTGCGCGCTCGAGAATCTCCAGCGCGTTGACGGGGCCGATGCCGTAGATGTAGCGCAGCGCAATGTCTATGCGCTTGTTCGGCGGAACTTCAACACCAATGATGCGTGCCATAAATTTTTATCAACCCTGACGTTGTTTGTGACGTTTGTTCGAGCAGATGACGCGAATGACGCCCTTGCGCTTCACGATCTTGCAGTGCTCACACAGTTTTTTTACCGATGCTCTGACTTTCATCTTAAATTATTGTTTCCGTCAAAATCCGCCCCACGGACAAATCATAGGGCGTCAATTGTAATTTTACTTTGTCGCCGGCTTTCAACCCGGCAAAATTCTTCTTCGCTTTCCCGGCAACGAACGCCGTCAACCGGTGGCCGTTGGCCAGTTCCGCGCGCCAGGTGCCGTTCGGCAACCCCTCAATCACGCGGCCTTCGACTTGGAAGGCGTCGGCCATGTCAAAATCTCCGGTTCACCGTCGGTCACAAGGACGGTGTGCTCAAAATGGGCTGATATTGAACCATCCCGCGTCACCACTGTCCAGCCGTCTTTCAAGATTTTTACTTCCGCCGCG
Organism: uncultured Bifidobacteriaceae bacterium; assembly: GCA_964538105.1. Classification (GTDB taxonomy): domain Bacteria; phylum Verrucomicrobiota; class Verrucomicrobiia; order Limisphaerales; family UBA11358; genus UBA11358. Next base: position 442 of record CAZIFP010000427.1, on the reverse strand, counting down.
CCCGCATTGACCATCGGCTCAATCGCAATCGTCATGCCCGCGCGCAGCTTTTCGTTCATCGTCCGGTCAACGAAGTTCGGTATCTGCGGCTCTTCGTGCATCGAACGTCCTACGCCGTGCCCGACAAATTCCCGCACCACGCTGAACCTGTTGCCTTCCACAAAATCCTGCACCGCGCGCGAAATGTCCGACACGCGATTTCCCGGAAGCGCCGCTTTGATTCCCAAATACAGCGACTGTTCCGTCACGTCCAACAACCGCTGCGCCAGCACGCCGCAACCGCCCACCGCCACTGTCCGCGCATTGTCGCCGATAAAACCTTTGTAATTCACGCCGACATCCACGCTCACGATGTCGCCGAACCGCAGCTCGCGGTCGTTCGCCAGCCCGTGAACGACTTCCTCGTTCACCGAGATGCAAGTGTGGCACGGATACTTGCGAT
>CAZIFP010000426.1:0-2015 GCA_964538105.1 uncultured Bifidobacteriaceae bacterium | reverse complement strand
CCGTTTCGGTGATTCCGGCGATGCTCACGGTCGCCGTGATTCCGTTCGGCTCGGTTATCGGTGATCAAAAGATGGTCATCGCGGATTTAAACGTCGGTATTCTCTATACATTTGGCATCGTTTCGATGGGCGTGTATGGCATCGTGCTCGCTGGCTACGCGGCGAACTCCAAGTATCCGATGTTCGGCGGCATCCGTTCGAGCGCGCAGATGATTTCTTATGAAATTTCGATGGGCATGTCGGTCATTCCCGTGCTGCTGATCGCGGGCAATTTGAATCTCGGCGCCATCATCGGCTGGCAGGCGACTCACGGTTGGTTGGTGGCGTATGCGCCGATTTCATTTGTGATTTTCATGATCGCGTCGTTTGCCGAAACGAACCGCACGCCGTTCGATTTGCCGGAAGCGGAAACCGAACTCGTCGGCGGCTATCACACCGAATACGGCTCGATGAAATTCGCGCTGTTCTTCCTCGCCGAATATTCCAACATGGTTTCGTCGTCGGCGATGATGGTGACGCTGTTTTTCGGCGGCTGGACGCTCCCATTCTGGGGTTTGGATCATGCGGCGACGTCGCTCGGCATGGGCATCGCGCACATTTTGGTCTTCATCGCGAAGATGTTGTTTTTCATGGTTGTTTTCATCTGGGTGCGCTGGATGTTCCCACGTTTTCGTTATGACCAGTTGATGGACTTGGGCTGGCGACGGTTTTTGCCGCTCGCGTTGGTAAACATTTTGATCACGGCTGTCTGGCTGTGGATGAGGAGTTGATATGCCCGTTGTTGTAAATCGCAAAGTCCTGACGTTTTGGGAAAAACTTTATCTGCCGGCCATCGTCGGCGGATTGAAAGTCACGCTCAAGCACGCTTACAACACGCTGATTCTGCGTAAGGTCGTGACGATGGAATATCCCGAGCAGAAATGGACGCTGCCGACTGGCTATCGCGGCGCGCCGTATTTGGTCAAGGATCAGGACAACAACACGAAATGCGTTTCGTGTCAGCTCTGCGAATTTGTCTGCCCGCCGAAAGCCATCCGCATCACGCCGCCCGGTCAAAACGGCCAGAAAGCCGATCGCACGAACGCCGAGAAAATGCCGGCGGAATTCGAGATCAACATGCTGCGTTGCATCTTCTGCGGCTTCTGCCAGGAAGTCTGTCCGGAAGAAGCGATCTTTCTGCAAAAGGATTATTCGCTCACCGGCCTCAGCCGCAGCGAGATGATTTACAACAAAGAAAAACTCCTTTCGCTCGGCGGTGAAGTTGGCGGCATCCAGAAGTGGAAATTGAAACTGGACGAAGCGAAGGCGCAGGAAAGTTTTCCGGTGAAGCCTTAATCAGCAATGGAACAAATCAACAACTTGGTCAGCAGCGGCGCGGTCGAAGACGTTTTCTTTTACGTCTTCGCGGCGTTGACGCTGCTATGCGCCATTCTCGTCGTCGCGAACCCATTCAGCCGCAATCCGGTCACGAGCGCGATGTTTCTCGTGCTGACGATCATCTCGATGTCGGGTTTGTTCCTGCTGCTGCACGCGTTCTTCCTCGCCGCGGTGCAGATCCTCGTCTACGCCGGTGCGGTCATGGTGCTGTTCTTGTTCGTCATCATGTTGCTCGATTTGAAAGAAGAACAACGTCGCCGCATTAAATTCTTCGGCCTCGCCGCCGGTTTGGTTTCCGTGGGCATCGTCGTGAGCATTTTCATCAAGTCGCTGGCGTCCATCAAAACCAACGCCGCTCCGCCGACGCTCGAAGGCGAGACCTACGCGCTCGGCAAACTCTTATTCACGCAATACACGCTCCCGTTTGAAGTCGTCTCGGTGCTGCTGCTCGTGGCGATGGTTGGTGTGATTCTCCTGAGCAAAAAGAAACTCGAATAACATGCACGTCGGCCTCCATCATTATTTGTTCGTGAGCTTCATGCTGTTCAGCCTGGGGCTGCTCGGCGTCATCATGCGCCGCAACCTGCTGGTGATTTACATGTCGCTGGAGCTGATGCTCAACGCGGCGAACCTCGCGC
>CAZIFP010000425.1:0-2016 GCA_964538105.1 uncultured Bifidobacteriaceae bacterium | reverse complement strand
CGAGGTTGACGAGCCGGTCGTATTTGTAGTGCGTCTTGTGGTGGAGCGCGACGTGAATGGACATGGTTTAGTGACGGGTGACGAGTGACGAGTTACACGAACCGCTCTGCTGCTGCTGCTCTTCCTGCTGCACCATGATTTCGTCTTCGAGATTGTTGAAGTTTTGGAAAATATATGCGTTGAACAGCGCGCCGCCGATGTCGTTGAGCTTGCCTTGCAGCCGGTCCAGATAACCGTGCAGGCCGGCGTCGAAAATTTCGTCAATGGTCATGAACTGCAGTTCCGCGACCAGCCGGCCCGCCAGTTTTTCGGCGTCGTTGCAGAATTTCCCCTCGGCCACGCCGGAGATTTTGCGGAGCGCGGCGTTCAGTTCGCCCACGCAGAAACGGACGGAGCGCGGAAAATCCTCGTTGAGCAGCAGAAATTCCGCCACGAGCCGCGGACTGACCTCGGCGCCGTGGATGGTTTTGTAGGCATCCCACGCGCTGCACGAACGCAAAATCGCCGACCATTCGAGTGCGTCGGTTTCGCTGACGGTTTCCGGCAGGCCTTTTTCAGGCAGGGTTTCGTAGCGCAGATCGAGGATGCGCGAAGTTTTGTCGGCCCGCTCGATGAGTTTTCCCGCCTGCGCAAACCACCAGCCTTCGTTGTGGATCAGCGTGGCGTAGGTCAGGCCGATGATGAGCAGCGAGCTGTTCTTGATCTGCTGGAAAAATTCCGACGGACTTTCCCGCCACACCTGCCGCGCGGTGGGCGTGCGGACAAACCAGTAAAGCCGGTTCAATTCTTCCCACAGTTCTATCGTGATCTGGTCGCGCACCATGCGGGCGTTTTCACGCGCAGAACAGATGGAGGAGACCAGGGAGTTCGGGTTGTCCATCTGAAACACCAGGAACTCCGTGACGTTTTGCGCGGTGGCTTTTTTGTGCAGCGCAAAAAACTGCTCCTCGTCGCCGGTGGTCTGCACGATGGGCAGCCAGTGCTTGGCCAGGCGCTCCTCGTCGAGGTTGCGCAGGTCGAGGAGCAGTTGCAGGTTCACGTCCACGATGCGCGCGATATTCTCGGCTCGCTCGATGTAACGCGACATCCAGTAAAGGGAGTTGGCGACGCGAGAGAGCATTTATGATTGATGATTGACGATTGATGATTTGAAACTGGCCGCGCCACGGTCAGACCGCCTGCTGTCCACTCTTGAAATCGTAAATCGTAAATCGTAAATCATAAATTTTCACTCATCGCCATACAAAACCCAGGTGTCCTTGCTGCCGCCGCCCTGCGACGAGTTGACGACGAGCGAGCCTTTACGCAAGGCGACGCGCGTGAGGCCGCCGGGCACGATGACGGTTTTTTCACCGGAAATAATATAGGGCCGCAGGTCAATGTGCCGGCCTTCAAACAGTCCATCGGTTACGTGCGTGGGATGACGCGACAGCGAAATTGTCGGTTGCGCGATGTAATTGCGCGGCTCGGCCTCGACCTTTTTGCGGAACTCGGCGATCTCGTCCTTGGTCGCCTTCGGGCCGATCAACATGCCGTAGCCGCCGGATTCGTTCGCGGCCTTGACGACGAGTTTTTCCATGTTGTCCAAAATATATTTTTTGTCGGACTCCTCATTGGCCAGATAGGTCGCCACGTTCGCTATGATCGGGTCCTGGTCGAGGTAGTATTTGATCATTTTGGGCACGAAATGATACATTACCTTGTCGTCGGCGATGCCCGTGCCGATGGAATTGGCGAGCGAGACATGGCCCGTGCGATACGCGTGAACCAGACCCGGCACGCCGAGCATCGAGTCGCGGCGGAACACCGTCGGATCAAGAAAATCATCGTCCAGCCGGCGGTAAATGACGTGCACCGGCTGCAAGCCTTTCGTCGTGCGCATGAACACGCGTGCATCGCGCACCACGAGGTCGCGGCCTTCGACAATTTCAATGCCCATCTGCCGTGCGAGATAAGTGTGTTCGAAGTAGGCCGAATTGGCCGCGCCCGGCGTGAGCAGCACCACCGTCGGATCGG
>CAZIFP010000424.1:0-2016 GCA_964538105.1 uncultured Bifidobacteriaceae bacterium | reverse complement strand
GTCGGCTATTGCACGCTTTACGGCGACATGAACGGCGCGCTCGCGCCGATCGCGGACGTGTTCAAGACGGACATCTACAAAATCGCGCGCTGGGTCAACCGCGAGCGCGAAATCATTCCACAAAATTCCATTGCCAAACCGCCGAGCGCGGAGTTGCGGCCGAACCAGACCGATCAGGATTCGCTGCCGCCCTACGAAATTTTGGACGCGATCCTGGACGTCTACGTCGTGAAAAACCTAGGCAAGGATGAAATTATCCGTAACGGATTTGCGGCGGCGACCGTCAATGACGTGGTGAACAAGATCAATTTCAGCGAATACAAGCGGCGGCAGGCCGCACCGGCCTTGAAAATTTCTCCGCGCGCCTTCGGCATGGGCCGGCGGATTCCCGTGGCGCAAAAATTCCGGGCGCAGAATTGACGCACTTGGAAATCTGACTTATGATTGAAATCAGTCGGAAATGCTCCTCCAATAGAAAGACTGAATATGATTTTGGCCTATGTTGATCCCGGTCTGGGTGCGCTCGTGTGGCAGACCGTCATTTCGGCGTTTGTCGGCTTGTTGTTTTATCTCAAGAAGACGCGCCGCTGGATCGTGAATTTCTTCCGGAAAATCTTCGGGAGCAGGCCAATCGAACCGAAAACGCCTCCCCCGGTGGTGGAAAGTGTGGAAATCAAACCGGATGCCCGGTGATGCCGTCGTCTGCGCCATCATTTCGTGATCCGGCGGGATGTTGTCATGTGTTCAACCATCGCGTGCTTCGTTTCGTTGCCGCCGCCGCGCTTGCCGAATTCGAGGATTTTCTCCAGACCGCCGCTGCAAACAAATTCATCGCAGAAAGGAAACTGGTTGCCACCCGCCGGCTGGCTGAGAAGGAGACCGCTGAATTGCGCGCCGTGTCCGAATTGAAACCGGTTTTCGCCGCGCTCGACGTCGGCGCTGTGTTTGAGCACGGCCGGATTTCCTTTGCCAGCCATCCGCACGAATGGTCGCCGGAAATGCTCCGGGAAGCCGGACGGCTCACGCTCGACCTCGCCCGCGCGGCGCTGGCGGACGGCTTCGGACTGAAAGACGCGACGCCGCACAACATTTTATTTCGTGGGCACGAGCCGGTGTTCGTGGACCTGCTGTCATTCGAGCGGCGCCATCCGGGCGACGCCATCTGGAAACCTTACGCGCAGTTTGTCCGCACCTTTCTGCTGCCGCTGCTGGCGAACCGGCGCTGGGGATTGTCGCTTGCGGAAATTTTCACGACGCGGCGGGACGGGTTGCAGCCGGAGGAAATCTACCGCTGGTGCGGCCCGCTGGAAAAATTCCGGCCGCGGACGCTTTCACTGGTTTCCATCCCGACATGGCTCTCGCGCAAGGCGGATCCGGACGAACAAAAAATTTACCAGTCGCAACTGCTCGCCGATCCGGAGAAGGCGCAATTCATCCTTGAATCCCTCTTCAACCGGCTGGAGCGCCAGCTCCGCGCGCTCGCGCCGGCGGTGCGGAAAAATTCGACGTGGTCGGGCTACATGACCACGCACAGCTACGACGACCCCGCGTTCGCGGCGAAGGAAAAATTCGTGGCCGAGGCGCTGGCGGAATTCAAGCCGGCGCGGGTGCTGGACGCGGGCGCGAACACCGGGCATTTCAGCGCGCTGGCGGCGCAGGCCGGCGCGGCCGTCGTGGCCGCGGACCTGGACGCGGCGTGCGTCGGGCAAATCTGGCGGCGTGCGCGGGAGAAAAACCTGGACATCCTGCCCCTGGCGGTGGATTTGGCGCGGCCCAGCCCGGCGCTCGGCTGGCGGAACCGGGAGCAGCCGTCGTTTCTGGAACGCGCAACCGGCGCCTTTGACGGCGTGCTGATGCTGGCACTGATCCATCATCTGCTCGTCACGGAGAGGATTGCGCTTGAAGAAATCCTCCGGCTTGCGGCAGAATTAACCAACCAGTTACTTGTGATCGAATTTGTCGAACCCAATGATGCGATGTTCCGCCGGTTGACGCGCGGCCGCGACCATTTGCACG
>CAZIFP010000423.1:0-2017 GCA_964538105.1 uncultured Bifidobacteriaceae bacterium | reverse complement strand
CCATCATCGGCAAAAACTGCCAGATCCGGCACAACGCCTATCTCCGCGAAAACGTTATCCTCGGCGACGGCTGCGTGGCGGGCAATTCGAGCGAGCTGAAAAACGCGCTGCTCTTCAACGGCGCGCAGGTGCCGCACTTCAATTACGTCGGCGACTCAATTCTCGGCCACAAGGCGCACCTCGGCGCGGGCGTGAAGATTTCCAACCTCAAAATGACGCCGGAAAATATATTTGTGGAGGTGGACGGCGTGCCGTTCGACACCGGCCTGCGCAAGTTCGGCGCGCTGCTGGGCGACGGCGCGGAAGCCGGCTGCAACGCCGTGCTGAACCCCGGCAGCATCCTCGGCCGCGGCGCGATTATTTACCCGAACGTTTTCTGGCGCGGCATCCTGCCCGCGAACATGATCGCGAAGAACAAGGCGGAGATTGAAGTCGTCGTCAAACGGCCCAGGAATTAAGCATCGTGCAAAAAATCATTTGAAATGAACACCGACTAAAAGCTAAGTTAACTCGATAATATGACCGGGCACCCATACAATTTTTTGAACACTGGCATTTATACCGTGCCGGAGGCGTCACGATTGACTCGCGTATCAGTGGGACGAATTCGCAGGTGGTTGCGTGGATACAAGTTTCGCACGAGGAAAGGCGAACAACATTTCTCTCCGGCATTGTGGCATGGTCAACTGAAGGCAATTGACCATAATTATGCGCTAGGCTTTTTGGATCTGATAGAAATTCGGTTTGTTGACGCCTTTCTGAGAAAGGGTGTTAGCTGGGGGATTATTCGTGAAGCACATTCTAGAGGATCAAAACTTTTTAAAACGAACCATCCATTTTGCACAAACAAGTTTTTTACATGTGGTCGCGAGATATTCGTTGAAATCCACAGAGAAACAAAGGAGCCAAGTTTGTTGGACATCGCTCATGATCAACATGTGTTCGGGCAGATTGTTAGACCATTTCTTGAAGAGCTTGAGTTTGGTGAAAACGACCAGTTGTTGCGTTGGAAACCAGCAACCAAGAGGGGACTGGTAGTTCTCGACCCGACCCGTAACTTTGGTCGTCCCATAGTCACCGGACATGGCGTGCCAACAGAAGTTTTGGCTCGGGCTGCAAAAGCATGCGATTCGGTGGACGAAGTTGCGCGGTGGTATGAAGTTCCAAAAGCTGAAATCGAAGATGCCATGGAGTTTGAGCATGAGCTTGCTCTTGCTGCATGAGATTCTTTTTGGATAACTGTCTCGCCATTCGCCACGCTCGGGCTCTTAATGAGATGGTGAAACCAGCTCATAGTTTTACCCACCTACAAGAAAAATTCCCATCGGACGTAAAAGATGAGAAGTGGATTACAGAACTTGGGCGTGAAGGTGATTGGATAATAATCTCAGGCGATTATCGCATTGGGAAAAACGCTCACGAACGTGAAGCTTGGCATCAGAGTGGCCTCACAGTCTTTTTCTTGAACAAAGGTTGGACGAATATTTCGCTCATGCTACAGCATTCAAAACTTGCATTAATTTTAGACGACATCATTAAATGCGCTGAATCAGCACGACGCGGTTCCGGATTCATTGTGTCGGTGCATGGTAAAATCGAAAAAGTTTATCCATGATGTTGCCGTATGAATCATACCACTCCGCGCTAATTGTTCCTCATTTTCTCCATATTCGGCTGGGGCGTGCGCACCGTGGACGTGTTTACAATGTGGCCGCAGGTTAATTACTCCGCCGCATCCAGTCGCAGCAGGCAATGGCCGAAATCCACCAGCGGTTCGCCCGGCGACGGCAGATATTGTTTGGGAATGTTATAAAGGCGGCCACGTCCCTGCACCACCACGCCCGCCGCGCGCATCACCGCCAGATGTTTCAGCGTGCTTTCGTAGCTGCATCCGCTCACTGCCGCCAGTTCGGCAATCGTCCGCGGCTCGCCGCTCGTCAATTCCTTGAGCATTTCCCATCGCCCCGTGTGTCCGAGAATGGTTGCCAATTGTTCTCGGTCGGGCAGCGGCTGAACC
>CAZIFP010000422.1:0-2019 GCA_964538105.1 uncultured Bifidobacteriaceae bacterium | reverse complement strand
GCACCTTGTCCCACGCGCCGCGCAGGGTGAGCAGGCCGTTCAACATGCCGCCCCAACTAGGCGCGATGAGCATCAGCGAAAAAACCATACCCAGCGACTGTGCCCAGTCCGGCAGCGCGGTATAAAGCAGATGGTGCGGCCCCGCCCAGATGTAGAGAAACACCAGCGCCCAAAAGTGAATGATCGAAAGCCGGTAGGAAAAAATCGGCCGGTTCGCCGCCTTCGGCAGGAAATAATACATCAGCCCGAGATACGGCGTCGTGAGAAAGAACGCGACGGCGTTGTGGCCATACCACCATTGCACCAGCGCGTCCTGCACGCCGGCATACATGGAATAGCTTTTGAACCAGCCCGCCGGCATCGTCATCGAGTTCGTGATGTGCAGCACCGCGACCGTAACCACCGTGGCGATGTAAAACCAGATCACCACATACATGTGTTTCTCGCGGCGCTTAACGATGGTGCCGAAAAAATTAACCGCAAACGCCACCCACACGATGGTGATGGCAATCTTGATCGGCCATTCCAATTCCGCGTATTCCTTGCTCGTCGTCAAACCCATCGGCAGCGTCACCGCCGCAGCGACAATGATGGATTGCCAGCCCCAGAAATTGAACCAGCTCAACCAGTCGCTGAACATGCGCGCCTTGCACAGCCGTTGCAGCGAGTAGTAGATGCCCATGAACATCCCGTTGCCCACGAACGCGAAGATCACCGCGTTGGTGTGCAGCGGGCGGATGCGTCCGAAGGTGATGAACTGGAAGTTCAGGTTCGCGCCGGGGAAAAACAATTCCACCGCCGCCAGCATGCCGACGAGCATGCCCACAATGCCCCAGATGACCGTCGCAATCGCAAACGAGCGCACGATCCGGTTATCATATTTGAAGGTTTCAACATTCATAATTTTTTATTCTCAACTTTCAGTTCATCAACCGGCGGCGCGGCCATCAGCCGCGCCGCCATTTTTATCGGGAATTAAAACCGCCAGATGATGTCCGCCGTGAGCCGGCTTTCAAAAATGCCGACGGGATGCACCACGCCGGCCTCATAGGCGACGCCGACATCCACATTTTTCACAATCCGCGCGCGCGCGCCGCCGCCAACGGTGAACTGCGTGGTGCCCGACGCATCCGCGCTGCCAAAGTTGATGAGGTCATAGCCTTCCGTGTTCAGCGGCACGGCCTTGAGCGACTGGCTGGACTGGCCGTTGCCATTCGAGAGGATGGTGTAGCCATTCGCCACCGCGAACGGGATGAAGTATTGGCAGACGTAATAATCCGCCTGCAGGCTGTAGTGCAACTGCGCCGTGTTCTGGTCAAAGTTATTCGGAATGATGAAGCCGGTGTTCGCCGTGAAATGCAGCTGGTTAAAACCCTTTTCCGCCGACGCAAACACATTCCATTCGCCGGAACCATGACCTTGATACACGGCCGTGCTGCTGGTCGGAACCGTCAGCGTGAAACCCGGCGTCAACAAGAGCTGGTTGTCCTGATTGTCTACCAACTCATATTTCAAGCCCGCCGCCAGGTCGCCCCAGCCATACTCGTGACCCAGCGTGTGATTCGGCTGAAATTCAATGTAGCCGTCCTTCGTTGCAATCAAACCCAGCTTGTCCGTGAGCGCATAGCGCAACTGCACCGCTGTCACCTGCACCTGGCCGCCCAGCGGCACACTGCCGCCCTTGAAATCAAATGTGCTCGGCAACCAGTGATACATATAGACCGGCCGCACTTCGCTCGTCACCTTAGGGTCCTCAAAATAAATCGGATTGGCGACCGGAGAGATGGTGTTATCCAGCCAGTTGGTGGTGTTCGAGTCTGCCGCACTCGCCGTCGCTGCCAGCGCCGTCAAGACAGTCGCCGAGCCGGCGATTTTCATTATTGATTTCATTTTTTGATTATTGCCGTTCCTTGGTTTGTTGCCGGGACGGGTGCGGAACAGCCTTGCCCCCCGAACGGTTTAAATCATCTTCCGCCAGCACGCGCAGCGACGGCGTCAGCGTGTCCTCGTATTGCCCGC
>CAZIFP010000421.1:0-2047 GCA_964538105.1 uncultured Bifidobacteriaceae bacterium | reverse complement strand
AACCTGTGACCCCTACCGTGTCAAGGTAATGCTCTACCACTGAGCTAACCGCGCAAAACACAACGAACCCGGCTGAACAACCGGTCTTTCACAAAGTGCAGAGAACCAGTATTGGCCTGAATCATCGGGCAGGTATTATGCCTTCATCAAAAAAACCGGCAAGCAATTTCGTCGCTCGCAACGAAGGATTGAAAACTGGCTGACCGGCGGCTCAAGGGACAAATCGGTTGTCTGACATTGACCGATGTTGCCAAGCCGGGCTTCGAGGCCGTGGCGAACCGCCGGCTTGAAAGCATCAAACACACTTTGGGCCACAGCGACGGCGGGGCGTTCGCCATGCGCGTGTAACCTCGGCCTTTATCGGCTGGAGATTTCAACCCTCGCTTCACAATTAAGCCGGGCGATGCGCTGCCGACGATACATGTAATAAAGTGTAAAACTCAATTACCACGACCAATTCGCCTCCTTGGGTCATCATGGTGAGGTTTCATGTGTGCGATAAAACCGGCTCGTAAAATTAGCGGCGTTCGTGTCGGTAAATGCGAATGAACCGTTGGCACCCACGGTCACGGTGCCGATGACAGTCCAAGCCATGAAATCCTGCGTCGCCTGGATGTCATAGCTCTGGCCGGCCGCGCCGGTCACGGTCAGAACAAACTGCTTTGAGGTTGTGACAACCAGCTGCACTCCGGAAGATGAACTTGGCACGGTGTAAGACACCTCGCTGGACAACGCGCTCTCCGCGCCAGCGGCGCTGCAAGTGGTCGCGGCAAAATAATAAGTGGTTCCGGAAATCAGATTGGAAATTGTCAAGCTGGTTGCCGCGCCGGCTGATGTCTTGTTCGTGTAGGCTCCGCTGACACCGCCGTAATAGATGTTGAATCCCGCAACAAGCCTGTTGGTGCTTGGGTTCCACGCCAAGGTCACATTTGCTGAAAGGGTCGCACCGATTCCGCTTGCGCGCCCGGACGTGATGAAAGTCATGAGAAGCAGGAGTGCCACCATGAAGCGTATGAATCTCTTCATATTGTTCCGGGGGAAAATTTCAACGTTGCCGTTGGTTAGTTCACAAATCGAGGAGCGGCGCGAACTTGGTTGGACATTTTTTGCTAATCGCATAAACACCCTGTTGCAAAGATGATGCCAAGATGTTTTTGCCGGAAAGACGTGACGTGACACGCCACTTAAACAAGGAGGAAAAAACTCAGCCGGCCGAATTTTTTCAGGAAGAAGCCGCGCGCGAATGGCTCACGCGCCGATCAACGCGGCGGGTTTCAATAACGCCCATTGCAGGCTCAACTGCAGGCTGGCGGCACTGAAATTTTGAAAGTCCACCGGCTTGACAATGTAGCTCTGAACACCGAGACGTTTGCAGATCGCGATGTTGATGTCGTGTTTCGAGGAGGTCAGCACCACCACCGGGATTGACCGTGTCCGCAAATCCGCCTTGATCCGCCGGAGGACCTCCAGGCCATCAATTTTTGGGAGATTGATATCCAGCAAAACGACTTGTGGCTGGTCATTGATCCGGCGATACGCGAATTCTCCCGTGCAAAAAAGAAAATCCAAGGCCGCCGCGCCGTCACGCACGACAAAAATCCGGTTGGTGATGTTGGCCCTTTTAAGGGCTTCGGTTACCAACAGCACGTCGTCGCCATTGTCCTCCACCAGTAAGATTTCCGCCAGTTCATCGGCGTGAAGAGCCTCGGCTGCGGTCTTGCTGCTGACATCGGAAAACAAAGTCACGAGCGAAACTCCCAGCGCCTCCGAAAGTTTTTCAATGCTTTTGAGGGAAACATTGCGCGAACCGCGTTCGACATCGGAAATATAACTGCGGTGGAAGCCGGAACGTTGGGCCAGATCAACTTGGGAAAACCCCAGCCGTTTTCTCCAGTTTTTAACGGAGATACCCAGACGTTTTTCTATGGCAATGTTTCCCACAGGTTTCCTTGCTAGATTGTCTACTATGATAGTTAGCTCAACAACAGACTATGAGTGACGATTTTTCAAGCCGGTCAATTTCATTCCCAGGTCAAAATGTGACAAG
>CAZIFP010000420.1:0-2050 GCA_964538105.1 uncultured Bifidobacteriaceae bacterium | reverse complement strand
GCGGTGGAGCAAAGCCCCGTCTCGGTCGTCATCACGGACATCAAAGGCAACATCGAATATGTCAACTGCAAGTTCACCGAGGTGACCGGATATTCCCTAGCCGAAATTTTTGGGAAAAATCCGCGCATTCTAAAATCCGGCGAAATGCCCGTTGAGGCTTATCAACAATTGTGGAAAACCATCAGCAAAGGCGGCACCTGGTCGGGGGAATTCCACAACCGGAAAAAAAACGGAGAACTTTATTGGGAGTCGGCGAGCATCTCCCCCATCTTTGACGACACCGGCAAGCCGACGCATTATGTGGCCGTCAAGGAAGACATGACCGAACGGCGGCGCGCGGAAAATGCCTTGCGCGCGAGTGAGGAACGCTTCCGGCTGGTCACGGAAAACGCGTCCGACCTCATCACGGTCATCAACAACGAGGGTGTCATCCGGTTTCAAAGCCCGTCGGTCGAGCGAATCCTGGGTTACAAACCGGAGGATTGGCTCGACCGCAACGCTTTCGAATTCGTCCACCCGGAGGACGTGACAGCGGCGACGGCGGCGTTGCAACGCAAAGTGAACGAGCCCGACCGGCCTCCCATCCTCGTGGATTTTCGCATGCGTCATCACGACGGTTCGTGGCGGATCATGCAGGTCATCGGCCAGAGCATCCCGAAACAGAAGAGCGAAGGTTTCATCGTCCTCAACTCCCGCGACATCACCGAGAACCGGAAGCTGGAGGAGCAGTTCCGCCAGTCCCAGAAAATGGAGGCGTTTGGCCAGCTGGCCGGCGGTGTGGCGCATGATTTCAACAATATTCTGGCGGTCATTCAGATGCAGGCCGGCATGCTGCGGATGGAACAAGATTTGTCCCAGATTCAGATGGATTACGCCACTGAGATTGAAAAATCCGCACAGCGCGCGGCTAATTTGACGCGTCAGCTTCTGATGTTCAGCCGGCGGCAGTCCATGCAGGCCCGGGACGTCAATTTGAACGAGGTCATCGCCAATATGACCAAAATGCTGCATCGCATCATCGGTGAGGATATCCAGATGCATCTCAAGTATGCAACGCAGCAGCCGTTCATCCACGCAGACGCCGGCATGATGGACCAGGTTCTTCTGAACCTGACGGTGAACTGCCGCGATGCGATGCCCAAGGGTGGCGATTTGTTTCTGGAAACTTCCCTCGTGGAATTTGACGAACTCGCGGTGGCGCAGTCTTACAAGGCCCGGCCCGGTCAATTTGCCTGCCTGACCGTGAGCGACACGGGCTGCGGTATTCCGCCGGAAATTATTCCGCGGATTTTTGAACCGTTCTTCACCACCAAGGATGTGGGCAAAGGCACCGGCCTTGGACTGGCCACCGTTTTCGGCATCGTGCAGCAGCATCAGGGGTGGATCAATGTTTACAGTGAGCCAGGCCACGGAACAACCTTCCGCATCTATTTGCCAACCTCGCTCCAAACTGCCGACCAACAATCACTCCCACCAGCCCTGGAATCCATGCGCGGCGGCGATGAAACTATTCTACTTGTTGAGGATGATTCATCCCTGCGCATTTCGGTGCGGAACGCCTTGTCACGTCTCGGCTACCATGTGCTCGAAGCCCACACCGGTTTCAATGCCTTGGAAATGTGGCATCAACATCGCGACAAAATCGGTTTGTTGTTCACTGACATGGTGATGCCAGATGGCATGACGGGCAAGGAACTGGCCGAAAAACTGCTGCAATTTAATCCTAAATTGAAAGTTATCTATACCAGCGGCTACAGCGCCGATGTCGCCAGCCGCGACATCCTGCTGGATGAAGGCGTGAACTTTCTCGCCAAACCATTTGAAGCGCATGTGCTCGCGCAAACGGTCAGAGCCTGCCTGAACAAGAGCTGACCCGGCCTTATGACTGACCATGGCGTCATACACAATCAAAAGCTGACGACCTTCACGCGGGTGGTGGTTCTCATCGCGCTATACTTCATCGGCGGGCTGGTCGGCAAAGAGACCGCGTTTCTTTCCGGCAGCGTGGCGCTGGTCTGGCCGCCGGCGGGCATCGCGCTCGCCGCCATCC
>CAZIFP010000419.1:0-2054 GCA_964538105.1 uncultured Bifidobacteriaceae bacterium | reverse complement strand
GCCGTCGAGTCGCACGCAGACCTGTTGAAACTCATCAAAGGAGCGCTGTAAATGCCAACGAAAAGAGGTTCAGTAAAATTTTTCACGTTTGCCGGGATTACAGTCTATGTGCATTGGATGTGGTTTTTGGTGGCGGTGATCTCCTTCCAATCCCGGACCCACGCCTATTCCTCACTGGTCTGGAACGCGGCGGAATATCTTTCGTTGTTTCTGATCGTGTTGATCCATGAATTCGGCCACCAACTCGCCTGCCGCTCGGTCGGCGGCAAAACCCATGACATCGTCCTCTGGTTTCTCGGCGGCGTGGCATATGTTTCGCCGCCGCAACGGCCCGGCGCCCAACTCTGGAGCATCGCCGCCGGCCCGCTGGTGAATGTGGCGCTGATCCCCGTTTTCTCCGTGCTGGTGTCGGTGAGTTCGCATCTCGGCTGGTATGACACCAACCCCGACTTGTATAATCTGATCCACAACGTCTGGTGGATTAACGTCGGCCTTTTGATTTTTAACATGATGCCGGTCTATCCGCTGGACGGCGGACAAATCCTGCGCTCGCTGCTCTGGTTTCCGTTCGGTCGCGCCAACAGCCTGCTCGTGGCTACCATCATCGGTTTCATCGGCTTGGCGGGATTGCTGTTGCTGGCGGCGTTGACCTTCTTTTTTTCGGACGACAAGCAATCCGGCATCTGGATTGGCTTCATAGCGGTGTTCATTGCCGTCAATTGCTGGAGCGGCCTGAAGCATGCGCTTGCGCTGGCCAAGCTGGCCAAGCTTCCGCGTCGCGAAGGTTTTGCCTGCCCATCGTGTCTGACAGCGCCACCGCTCGGCGCGCTCTGGCGCTGCGGCAAATGCGGCCAGGCATTTGACACCTTTCTGACTCAAGGAATCTGCCCGCATTGCGGAACCCAGTTCAATGCGACTCAATGTTTGGATTGCGGAACCACCTCGCCGTTCGCGGCGTGGAGTGCGGGAAGCGGAAATTAGGAAACTGCTGATTGAATAAGGAAACCAAGAATCCAGGAATCCCTAAATAAACCAAATTCCTGGTTTCTTGGATTCCTAATTTAATCTTCTGCTTTGAACGCCCGCGAAATCAGATCACGCACGGCCTGCTTCGGATTTTTCCCCTCGTAAAGCATCGCGTGAACTTCGTCAATGATCGGCGTCGCGACATTTTTTTCCTTTGCCAGCCGGTGCGCCGAGCGCGCCGTGGGATAACCTTCGGCCAGCTTCGGATGTGACGACTGAATTGCTTCCATCGTCTCGCCGCGACCAAGCCGCTCGCCCAAATCACGGTTGCGGCTCTGCTTGGAAAAACAGGTCAGCATCAAATCGCCAAGACCGCTTAAACCGTTGAACGTATCCGGCTGAGCGCCGCACGCCACGCCGAGCCGGCGCATTTCGGAAAGTGCGCGCGAAACCAGACCGGCTTTCGTGTTGTCGCCGTAACCGAGGCCGTCGCCCACGCCCGCGCCGACGGCGATGACGTTTTTCAGCGCGCCGCCATATTCCACACCGAGAATGTCCGTGCTTCGATAAATGCGGAATTCCGGCCGGTGAAAAAGGCCCTGCACGGTTTTCGCCGTGCCGTCGCTTTCGCACGCGCAAACAATGGTGGTCGGAATTCCCAGGGCAACTTCCCGTGCGAAACTCGGCCCGGACAGAGCCACGACGCGGTTCGCCGGCGCCTGCTCGCGCAAAATCCGGCTCATCGTCTCGCCGGTCTCAAACTCAATTCCCTTCGTGACGCTGACAAAAATTCCCGGATGACCTTTGAGCTTCACCGCCACGTCTCGAAAGAACTGCGACGGAATCGCCAGCACCAGCACTTCACAACCGCCAACCGCTTTCGCAAAATCCGGCTCGGTCCTCCAGTCTGTCGGCAGTGCGACACCGGGCAAAAGTCTTTCGCTGTGGCCTTGCTTGAGTTCGGCGAGCAACGCGGCATTGATGTCCCACAGTGTCACGGCATTGCCGTTTTCGTGCAGGACTTTTGCCAGTGACGCGCCCCACGCGCCCGCGCCCAAAATACAGATTCTCATTTCGTTTCCTTTTTT
>CAZIFP010000418.1:0-2056 GCA_964538105.1 uncultured Bifidobacteriaceae bacterium | reverse complement strand
CACGCCGCATTGACCGCCAGTTGCGCGGCCGCTGCTCGCGCCAGGGCGATCCGGGCTCGTCACATTTTTTCATTTCGCTCGAAGACGATCTGATGCGCCTGTTCGGTTCCGACCGCATCGTGAAGCTGATGGAGAAAATGGGCCTGGAAGAAGGCCAGGAACTGACGCATCCGCTGTTGAACCGCTCGATCCAACAGGCGCAGAAGCGCGTGGAAGGCCACAATTTCCAGCAGCGCAAACGCACGCTCGAATACGACGACGTGATGAACAAGCAGCGCGGCGTCATCTACGGTTTCCGCAACGAGATCATCAACGGCGAGGACGTCCGCGACCGGCTCATGGACATCATGGAGGAGGTCGTCGTGGACAAGGTCGCGCAGTTCACGAACACGGAATCCGAGTTCAGCGAATGGAAAGTGCGGCCGCTGTCCGACTGGGTGAACTTGAATTTTCCGCTCGGCCTGCCCGAGGCGGAAATCGTCAAGGCCGCCGATGCCGGCAAGGAAAAACCGGTGACCGGATCATTGTTTGACGGCTTGAGTGAGGCGCAGTTCGCCGTCTGCACGTTTTTGTCCGACAGCATCCGCAAGGCTTACGACCTCAAGATCAGCTTTGAAAATCCCGCCGCGCTGAAGGAAGTTGAGCGCTTCACCATTTTGAGCGCGATTGACAAGCTTTGGCAGGAGCATCTTTACGAGATGGACAGCCTGCGTTACAGCATCGGCCTGCGCGCGCACGGCCAGCGCGATCCGCTCATCGAATACAAGGCCGAGGCGTTCAAAATTTTTGACGAGCTGATGGTTAACGTGAAAACGGAAATCTGCCACAACATCTTCCGCAGCGCGTCGTCCATGCTCGCGTTTGAAAATTTCCTGAAAAACGTCCCGCGCCAGACCTTGCACCACAACACGAGCGCGTTTGGCGGCGGCGGCGCTCCTGCCGCCGGCAGCGCCAGCGACGTTGTCAGCGAGGCGGCGGCGGCGGCGGAAGCCCAGGCCAAAGCCAGGCCCGTCCGCACCGGCCCGAAAGTCGGGCGCAACGACCCCTGCCCTTGCGGCAGCGGCAAGAAATACAAGAACTGCTGCGGCCGGTGATTGGGTTTGCAGCCGGAATCAATGGACTGACCGGCCGCAAATCGTCAGCACGATGCCGACCAGAATGCCGATGACGGCGGGCAGTTTTTTCCAGCCGTTCACTTCGCGGAAGAAATACAGTCCGCCCGCGAACGCCACCAGCGTGTTTGCCCGGCGGAGGCTCATCACGACGGCCACCAGCGCGGCGGGCTGCCGCAGCGCGCTGAAATAAAGATAGTCCGCCACGAGCAGCGCCAGCGCGATGACCGGAATGCTCCAGCGCCATTGAAATTCGTTGCGCGGCCACCACCGCAGCTTCCAGCCCAGCGCGAACGGCGCGAAGAACGCCAGCAGGTAGATCGAGAACTAGCATTGCACCGTCGGCACGGAGAAGTTCAACGTGCCCAGCAGGTATTTGTCGTAAAGCGAACTCACCGCGCCCAGCAGCACGCCGACGATGAGCGACCAAATCCATTTGTTGCGGTGAAAATGCACGCCTTCGCGCGCGCCCACGACCGACAAACCGATGAACGAACCCAGCGTGGTCAGGATGCCGACCGTTTCCAGCCACGTCGGACGCTCACCCAAAATCAAGACCGCGCCAACCAGCGTGAACAGCGGACTGGTCGCACGGACCGGCGCGCCGAGCGAAAGCGGAAGGTGTTTCAGCGCGTAATAGGTGCCGATCCACGACGACGCGACGATGCCGGATTTCAACACCAGTTGGAGATGCTGTTTCCAAGTCAGCGAATCCGTGACGAGTGACGCCGGCAAAATTCCTGGATGGATTTCTTGCACGGAAAGCAAAACCAACCAAACCGCCGCGCCGGTCAGCGTGCTGAAAAATAAAACCGGCGTCACAGCGTTCGCCCGCACCGCGTGCTTGGTGCACAGGTCGTAAACGCCGAGAAAAAGCGCGGACAACAGTGTGGCGACAATCCAGTTCATCTTAAAAGCAAAACGGGCGAACCGCGAAGGCCCGC
>CAZIFP010000417.1:0-2079 GCA_964538105.1 uncultured Bifidobacteriaceae bacterium | reverse complement strand
AGTCATTACATAGCATTCTTCGCAGTTACAAATATTGGTAATGTCTCCGTTATCAGTTACAATTACGGATTCATTGAGAAGATTGGGCAAAGCGATGTAGACCAGGTCGTCTGCGATTCGAAGCATTACGAACTCCAGCCCGGTCAAGGTGATATTATAAAGGTTTATTTGCCTGCAGCAAATGTCAAGCGCTGGCGGTTTACAATGTTTTATACACGCGAGCGATCAAATTATTTATTTGGACCCGCTAAACATTTTGCAAGAAGTGAATGGATAAAGTGAACATGCCGCCGGGCCGACTGCGCCAGATGCAGGCCTTTTGCCTGCGGCAATAACGGCTCGACAAAACAATGCCACCGGTTCAGAGTCGAATTCATGAAGTCGGACAGGCCGCAAGAATCCGACCGACTACATAATTAGGCGGCAGAGCGAATTGGTAGATTATGGGCAGATATTTTAACAACCGAGAGCAAGGCCCGACTTATTATTTCGTGATGGGAGTTATTTGTGCGTTGATGCCTGTTCCTACGTTTTGGGTTTGTTATTTGTGTGTGAGAGCCGGTCAGTTTTGGCCGTTGATTTGGGTCGCGACGATTACGGGTCTTTTGTGGCTGGCATCGTATTATTTGTTCGGCATAGCCCGCAGAATTAGGCAAGCCCAGAACAAGCCGAAGGATGATTTATGAGATATTGGGTGCAGCCGTTTAATATCAATTTTGAAGTGCGTCAAAGGAGTTGGTAGCAGGCATCGTTCGAAGTCTGGAAGTCCAGCCGAAGTTTGTGGCGGTCAGTAGCCCTGTCGCATCAGCCACCAGACGGCGAACATCGCCGCGAGGCAGACCAGCGTCATCACCAGCGCGTTCGGCCCGAGGAACGACATGGCCGTCATCACCAGCCCGCCCAGAAACGGAATCATAGACTTTTGTTTCCAGCCATAAATGCAATAGCCGCTCGCCACCGCGCCCCAGATGCACGAGGCCCAGAGAAAATTCTGGTCGAGCATGAAACTGTGATTCAACGTGTCCACGGCCGCAGTATGCCGCCCCCGCCTCGACTCCGGCAATCATTTCATTTATCCTGCGCGCATGAATTTATTGCCGTTCGGAAAACTGGCCGCGCACCGGCCGCGCACGTTCGTCCCGCTAAAGCTTGATCTCGGCGACTGGCCGCAGATCGCGCCATTGTTCGACCAGCTCGAATCGCGGGCCGCGCAAGCCAAATCCGCTGCCGCGCTGGAGCAATGGCTGCTCCACTGGAGCGAACTCAACGCCGCGCTGGACGAAGAAGCGTCGCGCCGTTACATCGCCATGACGTGCCACACGGACAACGCGAAAGCGGAGAAGGCGTATCTGCATTTCGTCGAGCACGTGGAGCCGCAGCTCAAGCCGAGGCAGTTCGCGCTGGAGAAAATTTATGTGGCGCATCCGTCGCGCAGGGAGTTGTTGGAAATTGGGTATCCGATCATAGACCACGAGGACGATCCGGAAAACCTGACACTCCGGATGGAACTTGACCTGCCGCGTTATGCCGTCTTTGACCGCGATGTGAAGAATCATGTCGAGCTGTTCCGCGCGGAAAACGTGGCGCTGGAAACCGAGGAGGCGAAGCTCTGCCAGCAGTATCAAAAGCTCATTGGCGCGCAGACGGTGAAATTTCGCGGCGAGGAAAAAACGCTGGTGCAGATGGGGCGCTACCTCGAAGAGCCGGACCGCGCGCTGCGCAAGGAGGCGTGGGCGTTGGTCGCCAACCGCCGTCTCGTGGATGTGGACAAGTGCGAGGAGATTTTTGACGAGCTGATCCAACTGCGCACGC
Organism: uncultured Bifidobacteriaceae bacterium; assembly: GCA_964538105.1. Lineage (GTDB taxonomy): Bacteria > Verrucomicrobiota > Verrucomicrobiia > Limisphaerales > UBA11358 > UBA11358. Next base: position 267 of record CAZIFP010000417.1, on the reverse strand, counting down.
AGATCGCGAAGAACGCGGGCTTTAAGAATTACCGCGATTATGCGCATCGCCAGAAATGCCGGTTCGATTACACGCCGGAAAACTGTTTTCAATTTCACGACGCGGTGGAAAAGGAAATCATGCCCGCCGTCCGCGAAATACAGAACGACCGCAGGCGGCAGTTGAAGCTGAAAAAGCTGCGGCCCTGGGATCTGGCCGTGGACCCGCAGAACCGCGCGCCGTTGAAACCGTTCGCGAAAGTCGGCGAGATGGTTTCACGCACGCAGA
>CAZIFP010000416.1:0-2103 GCA_964538105.1 uncultured Bifidobacteriaceae bacterium | reverse complement strand
TGTCCGCCACGTCGCAGAAAATCCGCAAAGCATCAACGTGCATGGCATGGCTTAATGGAAAATGATAATTCCGTCAAGGGCAGGGCAGGGATATCCCGCCGGGATGTCCGGACGCTGCCGGCAAGGTGTGCTCCCGTGTGACCCGGCTTTCCACATTCACTTTTTACGCGCCCTGGGATTCTACGGGTTTCACCCCATAGAAACCATCGCCGCGAAGTGTTATGCTGCAACCATGAATCTGATATTGATCGTCCTGGTTCTTCTGCTTTTGTTCGGCGGCGGCGGGTTTTACTTTGGCGGTCCCGCCATTGGCGGCGGCGGGCTTGGGCTGATTCTGCTGATATGCCTGATTGTTTATTGCGCGGGTGGATTCCGGACGAAAAGTTGAGCGGCTGCGCATCATTGCCAGCCCCATCGAGCCGTTTGCCCTGGACCTGCACCAGTCCAATCGACCGGACGGAAAATTCCATTCACTTCACGCCGGGGTCAATGCCGTAACCGCCTGCGAGCAAACTCAAACATGAAATTATCCCTGAAACCGCAACACCTGAAACGCTACAAGGACATTGCCGTGCTGTTCTGGAAGTATGGCAACTCGGATCTGGCGAAGGAATTTGCGAATGAGGCCGCCGGTGACGAGAACAAACTTCCTGCGGCCGGGGCCGGCCAGCCCGCACCCGAGGAACTGGCGGACGATCTGGAAAAAATGGGGCCGACGTTCATCAAGTTCGGCCAGTTGCTTTCCAGCCGGCCCGATCTTTTGCCCGGTTCTTATCTGAAGGCGCTCGCGCGTCTGCAGGACAAGGTGAAGCCGTTTCCCTACGAACAAGTCGAGGAAATTGTCTCCAGCGAACTGGGCATCCGCATCTCAAAGGCCTTTTCGTTTTTTGAGGAGAAACATCTGGCCGCCGCGTCGCTCGGGCAGGTGCATCGCGCGGCCTTGCGCGACGGCCGGCCGGTCGTGGTGAAGGTGCAGCGCCCGGACATACGCAAACAAATTGCGGAGGATTTCGAAGTGCTCGAAGAGATCGCGGGATTCTTCGACGAACACACGGAGATTGGCAAGCGTTACCTTTTCGGAAAAATCCTCGCGGAATTCAAAAGTTCCATATTGCAGGAACTGGATTATCAACGCGAGGCGTCCAACCTGACGACGCTCGCAAATAATCTGAAGGAGTTTCCGCACATCCTCGTTCCGCTGCCGGTGTTGGATTACAGTTCGCGCAGCGTGCTGACGATGGATCATGTCAACGGCACAAAAATAACGGCATTAAGCCCCGTCGTGAAACTGGACATCAATGGCGATGTGCTGGCCGAGGAATTGTTCAAGGCGTATCTGAAACAGGTGTTGATTGACGGGTTCTTCCACGCCGACCCGCATCCGGGCAATGTTTTCCTCACCGACGACGGACGGGTGGCGCTGCTGGATCTGGGCATGACCGGACGGGTGAGTTCCGCCATGCAGGAGAATTTATTGCGGCTGCTGCTCGCCATCAGCGAAGGCAACGGCGATGAAACGGTGAAAATCATTTTACGCATCAGCGAAACCGCGGACGACTTCGACGAGGCGGAGTTCACCAAAACAGCGTCGGCGTTCGTGTCCGAACAGCGGGACCAGACCTTGGACCACCAGGATGTGGGCAAAGCCCTGATGGAAGTATCCCGGACGGCGGCGCAAACCGGACTTTATGTTCCCGCCGAATTGACCTTGCTGGGAAAAACCCTGTTGCAACTGGAGGAGGTCGGAAAAACTTTATGTCCGGCATTTAACCCCAGCGCCTCCGTGCGCCGGAATGTCGCCGAAATCATGACGAGCCGGATGCGCAAAGCCGCCACGCCGGGACATTTGTTCGGATCGTTTCTGGAGATGAAGGATTTTGTCGGCGGGCTGCCGGGGCGCGTGAACAAGATTCTGGATGTGGTCGGCAATTCGGAACTGGAAGTGAATGTCAAAACCCCCGATGCGCGGCATTTGTTAAACGGTTTTGAAAAAATCGCCAACCGGGTCACCACCGGCATCATTCTCGCGGCGCTCATTGTCGGGGCGGCGCTGATGATGCGGATCAGCTCCACCTTCCAGATTTTTGGCTACCCCGGCATCGC
>CAZIFP010000415.1:0-2106 GCA_964538105.1 uncultured Bifidobacteriaceae bacterium | reverse complement strand
GACCGAGGCTGCGCCGGGCGCGCGTGATGACGTCGGCAATGATTTTCTCGTAGGCGTGGCCGAGGTGCGGCTGGCCGTTGACGTAATCAATCGCCGTGGTGATGTAAAACCGTTTGCTCATCGAACGCGCAGTGTGGCGCACAAACGGGGCAAAGGCAATCTCGCGTAGCAATGGGTAGTGGTATGGTCTGAATGTCGCGCGAAGAACGCGAAGTCAGCGAAGGGAAAGACGGTCGTTTCTGGCTTCGTCTCCTTCGCGGCCTTCGCGCGAAATCCGATTTGCTTTCAAAATGCTGCCATGTGCGGCACTTGTCGCTTTGTTGAAGGACGGCTATAGTTGTCCAATGAAACAAACCGGTTGTCTTGAATTGCGGCTGGGTGGACTTGTAGAGATTTGTTGCTCGTGAAAATAAACCGTTATCTGCGGCTCATCTTGCTGGCGATTTTGCTGCAAGCCGGCGCGGCATTGGCCGGAGACAACGTCTTCGATCCGCAATATTTTCCCGACCAATGGACGTTCATCACCAATCAGGACGAAACCATCACCGCGACGGGAGGTGCCGTTCTCCGGCGCGGTGACGAAGTTTATCAGCGAGTTTTACTGCTCAAGGCGGTTCCGATTGAAACTACCGGTGTGCCGGGAAAAGTCTCGGAGGCAAAAGTCCGGAGCTTCATCAGTCATTACCGGCCGCCGCCGATTCCCTACACCAGCGCGAAAACCGCCATGAAAACCGGTGCGGAAAAATTCAACTGCCTGGAATTTGCTGAGGACATCGTGATCCAGGCCGGGTCCAACGGCATCCCGGCGGAGGTGTTCGGCATCAAATTCAAGGATCTGCTGGTCGGGCACGCGTGCGCCGGATTTCCGGTCGCCGACGGCCGGACGCTGTATTTCGACAGCACGCCAAGCTCCGGCCATCTCAGCCACGGCGCGTTCGAGGCGCGGGTGGAACTGGGCAAACCTTATCGCCGGGCCGACGGCGGCGTGCCGGCCGGCAGCGCGGAAAATCTGCCCGTCACCGAAATCATTCCGGTGTCCAAGCTGATGGAAATCGCCGGCAGCCTGCTCGGCGATTCCGGCTCCGCCGCACCGGCCGCCGGAACCAGGCTGGTGGTGGTGGCAGAAAAATATCAGCAGGCCGAAGGGATTGACTACTCCGGGCCGGACACGTTGAAAATTTCGGATGCCCAACTTGACCGCTGGAATCAAGCCGCCGGAGAAATCTTGGCTGCGAAGGCCAGCAAGCTGGAAGCGCAAAAAAATGCGGAGCAGTTGGTGGCAAACACACTGGCGGTCAAAACGCTGGCGGAAAATGAACGGCTCGCCGCCCAAGGCGATGCCTACGGTGAACTGCGGATGGGCGAGCGTTATCAGGCCGGCGACGGCGTGGCGAAGGACATTTTCAAGGCGCGGGATTTTCTTCAGCGCGCGGCGGAGCAGGGGAGCCAGACCGCCACCGACGAACTGAATCGCCTCGACAATCAAAATTAGTGTTCACCCCTTCTCAATGCACGCATACGCATTGTGATTGTGGATGCTCTCGAAATTTTCCGCCTCGACCTTATACCAACTTACCCGCGCGTCCGCGTTTAGCCGCAGCGCCACGTTGCGCACCAGATCCTCCACGAACACCGGATTTTCATACGCGCGCTCTGTCACCGCCTTTTCGTCCTGCCGTTTGAGCAGCGCGTAAAGCTCCGAACTCGCCGAGCCTTCAATCACTTCAATCAAATCCTCGATCCACACAATCTTGCGCGAGCGGATGGCCACCGTCACCTCGCCGCGCTGGTTGTGCGCGCCGTATTTGGCAATCGCCTTGGAGCACGGGCAGAGCGTCGTCACGTTCGCCTTCACCGTCAGCACGAAATCAATTTCCGCGCCGCAGGCCGCCGCGTCGAACCGCGCGGTGTAATTCATCAAACTTTCCATCCGCGACACCGGCGATTTCTTGGACATGAAATACGGAAACTCAATCTCCAGATGCGACGTGGCCGCGTTCAGCTTGTTTTGCAGCTCGCGAAGAATTTCGTTGATGTTCTCGACGTGGATGACGCTGCCGTGCGCGTTGAGCACCTCGATGAAGCGGCTCATGTGCGTGCCTTTGA
>CAZIFP010000414.1:0-2120 GCA_964538105.1 uncultured Bifidobacteriaceae bacterium | reverse complement strand
GCCAGCGCCTTTGGCTCGCGCCGGAGCAGCTTGGGCAATTCGTGCTCAAGCTGCGCGAACAGTTTTGCATCGTAAATAATGCCGTATTTGGTTACTTCCGCCAGCCCGGCGCGAAACTCGCGTTCCGGCAAAGTTTTCAGCGCGTCCAAATCGCACAGCACAAGTCTTGGCTGGTAAAACGCGCCGACGAGATTTTTCCCCGCCTTCAAATTCACACCCGTCTTGCCGCCGACCGAACTATCCACCTGTGCGAGCAGCGTCGTCGGCACCTGCACAAATGGGATGCCGCGCAGATAGGTCGCCGCGACGAAGCCGGCCAGATCGCCCACCACGCCGCCGCCGAGCGCGACGATGAAGGATTTCCGTTCCAGCCGGTTGGCCGCCAGTTGGTCATAGCAGGTTTGGACGGACTTCAGGCTCTTGGCCGTTTCGCCGGCGGGGACAACGATGAGTGTCGGTTCAAAACCGGCCTTGACGAGCGATTCAAAGGCGGGCCTGGCAAATATTTTGCCGACGTTGGTGTCCGTGATGATGGCGCACCGCGCGCCGAGCTTGAGCCCCGCACATTCCGCACCCAGTTGCTTGAGCAGTCCCGCCGCAATTTTTATGGCGTAACTGCGATGGCCAAGCTGGACGGAAACGCTGTGCATAAAGTCAGAATAAAGCTTCGTCAGCGAATGATAAACAAAAAAACCGGATTCAAGCCTCGTCAAATAGCATTACAACACCCGGATTTGACAACCGCCAAAGTCAGCTTCCTGACGACTGGCAAAAATAAACTTGCTGTCGCCGCGCCGCATGTTATATTGCAAACCATTTGCAACAAAAACGCTCGCTGGACAAAAGCTGCATAAATTGACTTATGACTGAAACCGCGATTCCTGCCGGCTGGTTGCTGGCGATCTATTGCCTGCTGGTTCTGCTGGCATCGCTGGCGGGCGGCTGGTTTCTGCTGATCCTGCGCCCCACGCACGCACGTTTGCAACTGGCCATCAGTTTCGTCGCCGGCCTGATGCTCGGCATCGCGCTGCTGCATTTCCTGCCGGATGCCGACGATCAACTGCATTCGATTGACCGGACGGTCGCGTGGATGCTGGGTGGATTTCTCGCAATGTTTTTCCTTCAACGCTTTTTCCATTTTCATCATCACGACTCGCCCGAAGGCGATCCGCAAGATTGCTGCCACGAACACGGCGAGCATGAAAGCCACGAGCACGAACATCACGCACACACGCTGGCCGACAAATCGGCAAAGCAGCTTTCCTGGGTTGGCACCGCGCTCGGCATGACGCTGCACTCGCTGCTCGACGGACTGGCGCTGGCCGCCTCCGTCGAAGCCGGAGTCCACGGCCACGCCAAACTGGCCGGCCTGGGTGTCGCTCTGGTGGTGATTCTCCACAAGCCGTTCGACGCGATGGCGGTTTCGGCGCTGATGACAGCAAGCGGCAGCTCCCGATTTTCGCGGCATGTTTTGAACGGACTTTTTGCACTGGTCAGTCCCATCGGCGCGGTCCTATTTTATTTTGGGGCAAACCAATTTGCCGGTTCCAACGCCGTCTTTCTCGGCTGCTCGCTGGCCTTCTGCGCCGGAACTTTTCTTTGCATCGCCAGCAGCGACCTGCTGCCGGAACTCCAATTCCATTCGCATGACCGTTTCAAACTTTCAATCGCCCTGGTCGCCGGCTTGTTTGTGGCCGTGGCGATAAAACATTTCGAGGCCGAGCAGGACGAGCAGCCGGCACCGGTTCCCGCAGTCGGCCTGACCACCACGACCAACAGCCCGTGATGTGACTTGGACTGGCAATTTCGCAGCGTAGCTGTTACGTCTTCCATGCTTCATGGAACTGCGTGAATTTGCCGAGCGTGTTTTGTTCGCCACGACGCTGGAGGAAAAACTCCTGCGCCCGGCTGGCATCACCGATCAGAAGCCCGGTCCGGCTTTCGCAACGCCCGTTGCGCCTGGTCGTCCCGCCGGGTTGCAATTCAAAATCACCGGCGAGGCGCGCGACAGTTTTCCCGGCACGAAATATCTGGCGCAGGAATCCGAACGCGGAAAGCTGCTGCACTTCTTCGCCAATCACGAACTGCTCGCCACCGAATTGATGGCGCTCGTGCTGCTG
>CAZIFP010000413.1:0-2121 GCA_964538105.1 uncultured Bifidobacteriaceae bacterium | reverse complement strand
ACCACGCCGGAGGAGCTGCTGAAAAGTTTTAGCCACAGATAGGCACAGATGAAACACAGATTAGGAATAACACATCGGCAGTTTCGGCTTTTGTTTTATCTGTGCTAATCTGTGTGCATCTGTGGCTCTAAAATGAATTCCTCAAAACTCACCACCGAGACGATTCGCGCAATGAAGGCGCGCGGCGAGAAGATTGCCGCGCTCACGGCGTATGATTTTCCGATGGCGAAGCTGCTCGACGAGGCGGGCGTGCCGCTGCTGCTGGTCGGCGATTCGCTCGGCATGGTGGTGCTCGGTTATCCCGACACGACGCATGTGACGATGGCGGAGATGGAGCATCACGTCCGCGCCGCCGCACGCGCGAAACCCAATGCGCTGCTGGGCGCGGATTTGCCGTTCAAAAGTTACGACACCATTTCCAGCGCGGTTGAAAGTTCCAAACGGCTGGTCGCCGCCGGCGCGGAATTCGTGAAGGCGGAAGGCGGGCGGGAAATTTTGCCGCAAGTGAAAGCCATCATCGCGGCGGGCATTCCTTTTTGCGGGCATTTGGGCATGTTGCCGCAGCATGTTTTGGAAGAAGGTGGCTATCACATCAAGGGCAAGAAAGATGCCGAACATGAGGCATTGCTTGAGGATGCAAAAGCACTAGCCGCTGCCGGCGCGTTTGCCATTGTGCTGGAACTCGTCACGCCGCCGGTGGCGCAGGAAATTTCGCAGAGCATTTCCATTCCCACCATTGGCATCGGCAGCGGGCCGGATTGCGACGGGCAAATTCTGGTGACACACGATTTGATCGGCACGTTCCCGTGGTTCACGCCAAAATTTGTGAAGCCACGCGCGAACTGCGCGGCGGAAATCAAATCGGCGGTGACATTGTGGAAATGCTCCCTGGGCTGATTCGGTTTTTCCAGCAGCGCTGGACCGACCGCATTCCCGACGCTTCGCGCGAAGAAGCGCTTCAATACACCTTGCGCAGGTTTGACGGGAGGATGTTGAGTTCGTCGCGGTATTTGGCAACGGTGCGACGGGCGATGGTGATGCCTTTCTCACCGAGCATCTTCACGACTTCCTGGTCGGACAACGGCTTGCTGGTGTTTTCAGCCTTGAAAATTTCGGCGATCATGTCCTTCACGCTGGCGTTGGAGACGCCTTCGCCACCGGCCGTGGTCTGCAAGCCGGCGGTGAAGAAAAATTTCATCTCGAAAATGCCCTGCGGCGTTTCCATGTATTTGCCGGAAACGGCCCGGCTCACGGTGGTTTCATGAACGCCGACCACATCGGCGATCTGCGCCATCGTCATCGGCCTGAGATGAGAGACGCCTTTTTCCATAAAGTCACGCTGGCGCTTGACGATCTCCTTGCCAATGTTGGAAATGGTCTGCTGCCGCTGGTGCAGGCTCTTGATGAGGAATTTTCCGGCGCGGATTTTTTCGCGGATGTAATTTTTGACCTCGACGTTGTTCTCGCCCTGCGCCATCAGGTCTTTGTAGGTGTTGCTGATGCGAAGGTGCGGGACGTTGTCGTTGTTGGTTGTGACAGTAAAATCCTCACCGACCTTTTGGACGAAAACCTCGGGTGCGACGTATTGGTCGGCATCCGGCAAAAAGGCGCGCCCGGGCCGCGGCTCGAGCCGGGCGATTTTGGCGAGCGATTCCTGCACCTCATCCACGTCGTGTCCGGTGCCGCGCGCGATTTCGGGAATGCGGCGCTTGCCAAGCGCTTCCATGTAGTCGCGGATGATGCGGTATTCCAGCGATTCCTGCATGCCGGCGCGTTCAAGCTGGAGCATGAGGCACTGGCGCAGGTCGGTGGCGCCCACGCCGGGCGGATCAAAGGTTTGAATGACCTTGAGCACCTCGGCGATTTTTTCCGCCGGCAAATTGTTGGTAGCAGAAATTTCTTCCACCGTCGCCTTGAGGTAGCCGTAGTCGTCAATGTTGCCGATGATCAGTTCGGCAACGGCGCGCTGGTCGTCGTTCAAATCCGATTCGCGCGCCTGATCCATCAGCACCTGCGCAAACGAGGTTCCCGCCGTGAGCGAGTCGAACATGAACTGCCGCTTTTCGTCGTCCTCAGTTGAAGACCGGATCGGAGAGCTGGTCTGGGAAAAATTGTCGCGCC
>CAZIFP010000412.1:0-2134 GCA_964538105.1 uncultured Bifidobacteriaceae bacterium | reverse complement strand
GCCAGCGAAATCCATTCGTCCGCCGTGTGCGCCTGCGCGATGTCGCCCGGGCCGAACACCACGCTCGGAATCCCGCCCGCCGACAGCACCGCCGCGTCGCAAAAATAATCCACGCCCGCCGGACGCGACTGTCCGACGCTGCGCAAAAAGGTTTGGACGAGCGGTAGTTTATCATCAGTTTCCAAAGCCAACGCCGGTGCGAGCTTTGCGCTGGAAATCGTGGCGGACAGTTTTTTCAATTCCAGCAGCGCGGCGATTTCACGGCGGACGGAAGCCTCCGTTTCTCCCGGCAATGTCCGCCGATCAATCTGAATCGAACAACTGTCCGGCACGATGTTTGGCTGCTTGCCGCCGGAAATGGTGCCCACGTTCACCGTGGCCGTGCCGAGCAATTTATGTTTTCGCTTTCGCAACTGCGTCGCGTAATCCGTTTCCAAAACGTCCACGATGCGGGCCATTTCGTGGACGGCATTTTTGCCGAGGTGCGGCGTCGCGCCGTGCGCCGCGCGTCCATGCGCGGTGAGCTGCAGCCACAGGCTGCCCTTGTGCGCGGTGACAATCTGCAACCGCGTCGGTTCGCCCACGATGGCCAAAGTAGTGGGACATGCGTCTCGCCTGTCCGGTGCGCCGATGCATCTTGACAGGCGGGACGCCTGTCCCACCAGCGCACGCGAACCGGCCTGCGCGTGTTCCTCGTCAATCAAACCGGCGAAAATGATTTCCGTTTCGCGCGGCCGATTTTTTGCTTCCGCGAGTTCGCAGAGCGCGGTGAGCATGGCGGCGACGGAACCCTTGGTGTCGCACGCGCCGCGACCGTGCAGGCGGCCGTTTTCCCGGCGCGGGACGAATTGCGACTCGTCCGCGACCACGGTGTCGAGGTGCGGCGCGAGCAAGATGGTGCGGCGGATGTTGCCGGACGGACGCAGCCGCGCGATGAGATTGGAACGTGCGGGCAGAACAGTTTGAAATTCGAATTCGAGGCCGGCGCGCGTGGCAACTGCAGCAAGAAAATCCGCGACGCGCTGCTCGCCGGCGTGCGGATGGCGCGGCGACAGGAAGGCGGGATTCACGCTGGGCAGCGCAACGAGTTCGGCCAGGAGTTTTTCCGTGCGTGTCATGCGGCGGCAAGCTTATCAATCAAACATTCCGCCGTCGAGAACCACCATTGGTTGATTCAGGACAAACGATTGTGCTTTAAACGAGGACATCCTCGTCCGCCAATAGGTTAATTATGACTGACGCGATAATATCCTAGCCCGGAGCGAGGATACTTCCATCTTCTTAGAGGATTGTTGCCCTGTGACAGAGGACATCCTCATACAGCAATTAAAGAGCCCACAAACCACCTTGGTGGCACCGCTTCGCGGGAGAAACTGGCTTGCATTCGTGCGTCGCCGGTGGTTCGATGAGCGCGACCCGGAAGGGAAGTTGTAAGCCGGCCTGCCAATGGTGTTCTTGTTGAACCCGTTTAAGAGCTTGGCTCTGCGACCGACGACCGATTCACCGGTGGCGGCGCATCTTTGGTGCGAACGACCCCGTTCATGAGATTGTGGCTCTGAGAAGCCAACTTTCACGTCGCAGCCCGCCTCCGGCTCACCATTCTGAAAGCGCTTTGGCCTCGTGAAAAATTGAACATTCACGCCAGGCTTTTTTGTGTTGTCCTCGTTGAATATTGAAAACACTAAATTCCCAACAAACACACGCTTCTCTGGTTCAGCGTAGTTTCTCATGAGGCGCTTTTAGCAATAGGAGATAAGTATCTAAACAGAGGAAAAGCTATTTCAACCAGTGTAACGAGGCGTCCGGCAGGGCAATGATGCCGTTCGGAACCTCAATTTGCCAACAAAACACAGCATTTGATTATGAATCCATACGAAATTCCCGCTTCCATTCAACCCCTGCCCAATCGCGCGCTGCTGGCGGCGGCTTTGGCCGCCGAGAGTCGCTGGATAATTCTCAAGGAATTGACCAAAGGCGAGCCGCGCATGACCATCGAACTGGCGCGGCTCATCGGCACCAGCCCCGACGCCACGGCCAAGCAGATGATTATGTTCCGCCGCGCCGGATTGGTGGAACAGGTTTATGGAAAGCTTTACACGATTCCGAAAAAATATCTGCCGCAACCCGGCCAGCC
>CAZIFP010000411.1:0-2139 GCA_964538105.1 uncultured Bifidobacteriaceae bacterium | reverse complement strand
GAATTGCTGGGCCAGGATCATCGCATCATCAATTCCGGCTATCATTCCAAGCAGTTCATCCGCGATTTGTGGACGACAATCACGCGCGGCAAAGTCTGGCGCGGCGAAATCAAGAACAAGGCGAAGGATGGTTCATTCTACTGGGTGGACACGACCATCGTGCCGTTCCTGAACGAGGACGACAAGCCGCGCCAGTATGTGGCGATCCGCGCCGACATCACCGAGCGCAAGCGGGCGGAGGAGGCGGCCCGCGAGTCCGAAACGCGGTATCGGACCCTGTTCGACACGCTGATCGAAGGGTTTTGCACGATTGAAGTGATTTTTGATGCTGCCAGCAAACCGGTGGATTACCGTTTTCTGGAAATCAACCCGGCATTTGAAAAGCAGACCGGATTGCATGACGCGCAGGAAAAATTGGTGAGCGGCCTGATTCCAGACCTTGAGGGGCACTGGTTTGAAATTTATGGAAAGATTGCGCTGACCGGCGAGCCGGCGCACTTTGAGAACGAAGCCAGGGCGCTGGGCCGCCACTATGATGTGTTTGCCTACCGCGTCGGCGGGCCGGAAAGCCGGAAAGTCGCGATCCTGTTCAACGACATCACGGAGCGCAAGCAGGCGCTGGAAGCGATACGCGAAAGCGAGCAGCGTTTCCGGACCATGGCCAATTCCATTTCGCAACTGGCCTGGATCGCGCGCGCCGACGGATTCATCATCTGGTATAACCAGCGCTGGTATGAATACACCGGCACCCGGCCCGAACAAATGGAAGGCTGGGGCTGGCAAAGCGTTCACGATCCGCAAACGTTGCCGGTAGTCCTGGCCCAATGGACGCAGGCCATTGCCCTGGGCGAGCCGTTCGAGATGGAATTTCCGTTGCGCGGCGCGGACGGGCGCTTTCGCCGGTTTCTGACGCGCGCGCGGCCCTTCAAAAATGCCGCGGGGGTGGTTGAGCAGTGGTTTGGCACCAACACAAACGTGGATGAATTGAAACGGGCGCAGGATGAAATCACGAAGTTGAACGCCGAGCTGGAGGTTCGCGTCGCCAGCCGCACCGCTGAGCTTGAAACCGCGAACAAGGAACTCGAGGCTTTTTCCTATTCCGTCTCGCATGACCTCCGCAGCCCGTTGCGCGCCATGAATGGATTTGCCGGAATCGTGCTGGAGGATTTTGGCCCGCAGCTGCCAGAGGAAGGCCGGCGCTATTTGGAGCGGATACGCAATGGCGGGCAGCGGATGGGCGATCTCATAGACGACTTGCTCGCATTTTCGCGGTTGAGCCGGCAGCCCGTCAACCGGCAGCGCATGAATTCCGCCCGGATTGTGCAGGAGGTGCTCGATGATTTGAAACCGCAGCAGGATGGGCGCCAGATTGAATGGCGGATCGGGGAATTGCCGCCCTGCCTGGCGGACTCCGCCCTGTTGAAACAAGTCTGGGTCAACCTGCTGTCCAACGCCATCAAATACTCCCGCGACCGGAAGCCGGCGGTGGTGGAGGCCGGTTGCACGCGGGAAAACGGCGATGATGTTTATTTTGTGCGCGACAACGGCGTGGGCTTTGACATGCAGTATGCAAACAAATTATTCGGGGTGTTCCAGCGGCTGCATCGCGCGGACGAGTTCGAGGGCACGGGCGTCGGGCTGGCGATTGTGCAAAGGATTGTTCACCGGCACGGCGGGCGTGTTTGGGCCGAAGGACGGATAAATGAAGGCGCCACTTTTTATTTCACCATTGAAGGAGAAAACAAATCATGAATGAAGCGAACGAAGTTGAAATCCTGCTCGTTGAGGACAATCCGGACGATCTGGACATGACGATGCGCGCGTTGCGCAAGGCGAACCTGGCGAACCGCATCCAAATCGCCCGCGACGGCGTGGAGGGGTTGGAGTTCATCTTTTGCCAGGGTGTTCACGTCCACCGCAAAATGGAGAACGGGCCGAAGCTGATTTTGCTCGACCTCAAGCTCCCGAAAATTGACGGCGTGGAGGTGTTGAAACGCATCAAGGAGGATCCGCGCACGCGGATGATTCCGGTGGTGGTGCTCACCTCCTCCAAGGAACAAAAGGATGTGCTTGAAGCCTACAGGCTGGGCGTCAACAGCTACATCGTCAAGCCGGTGAACTTTGAAGGCTTCTCCGCCG
>CAZIFP010000410.1:0-2142 GCA_964538105.1 uncultured Bifidobacteriaceae bacterium | reverse complement strand
AAGTCATGGTAAATCGCCTCGTCGCGCGGATCCATTAAAGTCAGCAGATGATAGCCGCGCTTCCCGTCCTTTTCCCCGCCAAAGACCCAGGCCGCGCGGAAATTCTTATGCCGCCGCAAACTCTCAAACGCCCGTTGCACCAGATCCGTCGGATAATCCGCCGGGTCCAGGGGCGTGATCTTCATTTCTATTGCCCCCTCCCGTGACAGGGCATGCACCTTGAATGCCTCGCCGCTGACGAGGTCGCGCATCAGGTCCGGCCAGATGGTGATGGCACCCGTCGCGCAGCCCTTGTTGATGATCGCGCCAAACTTGGTGCTGCCGAGGATCGAGAGCAGCACCATGGCCTGCAAGGCGCAGACCGAATATGTCTTCTCCCGGATTCTGCCCTTGGCCAGGCCCTCGTCCGCGCGCGCCTCCGAGGAAAAGACCGGCACCGCCTGGCCTTTTTCTTCCTTGAGCAGGGCGAACGGGAAGGGCGCGCCGTTCTTGATCTCAATCTTCTCGCCTTCCACCTCCGGATGATAGGGGATGAGCGCCCACAGCTCGCCCTCGCACACGGCGCGGCAGAAATCCGGGAACGCCGCCTGCGACTTTTGCATCGCCATAATCGTCCGGTCCAGTTCGTTTGGGATAATTGGGGTGTTCATAAATCAAAACATTTTGTTATTCGTGTGATTTTATTGTTTCAAATGGCAGTAGCAAATCAGGCGTAATGGGTCGCTAGATTGACCCCTTCGCGCCGGTATACCGGGAGACGCGCAAACCGTATGTTGTATATGGTAAATTCAGTCAGAGCCTCCTCACGTCGGCTGCTACGGTTCAAAGGTTCACGTCACCTGGATCACAATGGGCGCGCTGGCGTCGCTCTCACCGCCGGAGTTGATGCCCACGAACTTGAAACTGTGCGCGCCAACCACAAAACCGCCCGCCTCATAAAAGTCCGCCGTCAATTTGTCCACCAGCACGGTGAAGGCGGTTTCGCCGGGGCCTTGATGCAGGATTTGAATGTAGCCGGAGTCCGGCGGCTGGAAATCAATATGCACTTTGCCACCGCCCAGCGCCTGCGCCTCGACCACCACGGGCGTGGCCGGCGGTTGCACAGACTTGCTGGTGGTGGGCACTTCCTGGCGGATCGTCTTGCCCTGTTCCGTGTCCGGACCGAATTTCCGCGTGGCATCGGCATACCACGCGGTGTTGGTATCCTCCACGGCGAGGGCCATCGCATCGGTTTTTGCGAATTCGCTGCTCCAGGCCACATCCGCCGTGGTCACGGCGGCGGCTTTGGTCACGCAGTCGGCCCCGGCGGTTTGAAAAGCGGCGAGCGTCCAGCCCGTGTCCGGCACATAAGTGGCGTCCAATTGCGCCCAGACTTGGGCGAAGGTGTTGCCTTCATCCAAGGTGGCCTGCTCGCTCTGCGCCCTGGCGTGCAGGTTTTTCAAGGTGGCCAGCGCCGCCGGATTGTTGCGGTAATGCGTCTTGGTCATGCCCAACAGGGTGACGGTCGTCTGATGATAGCTGTCAAAGGCCGCATTTTTCTGGGCGACGGCATTGCCCCAGGCGCTGTTCTTCGTGTCGGTGAGGCTGGCCTGGCCGGTGAGCGTCTGGGTCTCGGCCATCATTTGGGCGATGGGTTTTTCCGGCCACACCCAATCGGCCTGAATGGCGGTGGCGACAGTATTGGTGGCGTTGGCCCGGTCCAAGGCGAATTGCACGTCGGTCTTCATGATGATATTTTTTCTTTGCTTAATTTTGTTTTCAGGCTGTCGAGTCATACACTTGCGCAGGCACCCGTCCTGTCCCGAAGGGCTGGATCCAGTCTTAAATATTACTTTTACCATCATTAATGAAACGAGGCCAGACTTATTTTCTTAAATTCTAATACACCTAATACAATAAATAAGTTTAACCATGATAATGTCAAGTTGGGCAGCCGTGTTTCCCAGCCCGGCGGCGAGCCTGCCTGACGGTCATTCCCACCCGCCCGTAGCGCCGCGCCCCAATACCGGACCGACAATCAAATAAGCGGCCTTGGGCAGCGGCCCAACGTCGTGGCCCCGCCCACCAAGCCCGTCAGCGTCAATCCAAAGCCCGTCAGCGTCAATCCGAAGCCCGTCAGCGTCAATCCGAAGCCCGTCAGCG
>CAZIFP010000409.1:0-2153 GCA_964538105.1 uncultured Bifidobacteriaceae bacterium | reverse complement strand
GCTTATGCTCACTTTTATATCCAAGACGGTGACCACGGCGAAGAGCCGGATATCACGTCCTGAAGTAAAAAAAGGAAGGCCACAACAGTAGAACTATATAAAAGCAAAATGCTCAGGTGGATTTGTGACCTTCCCCAACGGACAGGTCGTAACCTTCACCACCAAACACGGCGGAAAAATTGAGGATCATCCGGTCCTCAAAAACCCGGCATTCACCTCAACTCAAATCACCGCCCTCAACCAGACGTTCGGCGACGCGATAGTGGCGGCAACCGGCGACCCGGAAGACACTGCCATCATGAACGACGCCAAGGTCGCGGTGCTTGACGCCATTCGTGCCTACGCGTGCAGCGTGGAAGCGTTGAATCCCAGCCTTCAACTGGTGCTCTCATGCGGTTTCGAACCGTGCAATGCCAATCGCGCGCAAAGTCCCGTGGACTAGGCGGTGATTCTCCTGCTGGCGAACCTCGCGCCGACGCAGTTGCTGCTGCGCCTCACGACCATCGTGAACGCGAATTCGTATCAGGTGCAGACGAGTGTGGACGGCGGCAAGACGTGGCAGGATGCGATCATCTCGCCGAAGGCATACCGCATTGTGCTGGATAATCTTCCCTCCGCCAGCACCGTGATGGTGCGGGCGCGGGCCTTGGGCGGCAGCACGCTTTACAGCCCGTGGTGCACCAGCGGCTCCATCGTGGTGACGTAGCCAGTTTGGTTGAGGATGGTGGGGTGCGGGTTTTGCTTGTTAACCCGCAGCCCTCAACCACCTGCCCTCAATCTTTTCTTTTCCGGAAAACAAGGGCGGCGGATGATGTTTGGAATGAGCCTTCTTTTCATTGTTCGTCGCCCAAAGTGTTTTCAGGCATGGTGCCTTGAAGGGTTTCGCGCGAAGAGCGCGAAGCACACGAAAGAAAAGCAATTCCCACCTTTGCAACCTTCGTGCCTTTCGCGCGACAAACGCCTTCTCCGTCCTCTGGCGTCTGCCTGACGCGATTTCCGGTTGAACATTTTTCACAGTTCTCCCTTCAAATGAGTCATGCCATCCGACTGGAGACCAGCGCGCCTGCCGGCCATGGTTGTCCTTTGCGGCTTGCTCGCCGGTTGCAGCGGCAGGTCGGGGACGATTTACAGTCCGCCGGCCCGCGGCTTCCTGCCCAGCGCACCCGCAGTGAGAATCATCCTGCCGAAGGATGGCGCGACCTTTCACGCTCATGCGGACATCCGGTTGCTGGCGCTGGCCACTCCGCATGGAACAGACTTGGGACCGGAAGACCCTGCGGATCTGCCATTTGCCGTCCGGTCCGACAAATGGGAACTGGTGCAAAGTCCGGAAGACGCCTATGCGGTCGAATTTTTTGCCGGCACGAACAGTCTTGGTTCGCAAACCGGCGGCCTTGTTTCCGCGCGCATGAAATCCATTCCCGACCAGGCCGCGCCCATGATCATGCCGGTGATTGGCTATCCGGCGGTGGAGGTGATCTGGCATGACGCGCCGGCGGGGCATTACACATTGACGGCGTGCGCCACCAATCAAAAGGGACAGGCAACGGTTTCCGCGCCCGTGAATATCACGGTGCAACCATAATCCTCCACCGGCAGGTTCCGCCTTCATCGGATTTCGGCGCGACGAGTCAAGTTTTGCGTGATGCGGGATTATTAATTCACGCCGGCCCCGGCCTCTGGCGTCTGCCGTAGCGCCGAGCCTGTGGCTTGATTGGTTTCGGCCAGAGGCCGAACACTCACCGGCTTCATCGCGGTGACGTAACCGGTGGGTGCGGCGCACTGCGCTGCTCCTTGCGGAGTGCCACCAAAGAGGTCATCGCAGAGCGATGACCCTACCATTTCTTTTCCGGAAACCAGGGCGATGGACGATGTTTGGAATGGCCTTATTTTCATTGTTCGTCGCCCAAATCATTTTCAGACCTTCCGGCCAGGTGCCAGTGCCACTCCACTCTTTGGTTGTAAAAATGCTCCGTGGCGAAACCGGGTCTCTGCGTGACTCCTAATACTGCGCCGGCCTTAATATAAATTTATCTGGACGCGCGGGATGAATAGGCGTAGAACCGGTTTCATAAAGCGCGATGAAACACAACACTGTGGGCCATTATCACGCCAAGCCGCCAACCACGCATTCAAAACACAACATGATTAAA
>CAZIFP010000408.1:0-2158 GCA_964538105.1 uncultured Bifidobacteriaceae bacterium | reverse complement strand
AGCACGCCACGACCATCAGCGCGCACAGGCCGGTGAAGGCCGCCGGCACGAGGCGTTCCTCCACGGTCATCGCCGTGCCACCGAAGAAGGCGAGCAGATTGGCCACGGTGAAGCCCGCCCAGAGCCTGGCCGCCGCCGGTTGCGGCTGGCGCAGCATCTCCACGAAGCCCGGCACGCCCGCGATGCACACGGCCGTCGTCACGGCGATGGTGGCGTTGCGCGGGCCGCTGAATGCCCACACCGCCAGGCCCGCCAGCACCATCAACGCGATGACGGTCTCGAACCGGCCCCATTTCCAACTGCCCTGCGCCAGCAGCACCGCCGCCAGCACCACGCCGCCCACGGCGTAGCCGAGCGAGAGCAGGTAGCTGCCGTGCTGCTGCCAGAGCGTGATGGTCAGGATGGTGTCCAGCACGGCCCACAATCCCCATGTGGCGAAGCTCTGGCCCGCGCCGCGCGCCCGGATGATTTCCACGATCATCGGCACATAGAGGGCCAGCGCCAGCACGCCGCCGGCGAGCTTGAGAAGGTCGCGCGGGTTCATGACAGGAAACTTCCGGTGGTGATGGTTACAAATTCAAAAGGCTTGTGATTCACGAATCCGGCCAATATGGTGGCTGCACGTTTCACCGGCAACTTTTGACTTATGAAAAATATCTGTTTTGCCTTCGGCGTTCTGTTTTTGATGGCCAGCCACATTCAATCGGAAGCGGCCAACCCGCCGCCGGTTAGCATCGCCATCATCGGTCTCGTTCACACGCATGTGCGCGGGTTTCTGCCGCGCGCGCTCACCAACGCGGAAGTGCAGGTGGTCGGCATCGTTGAGCCGGATGAGAAGCTGGTGGCGCAAGTCGCCGGGCTTTATCACCTCAACACGAATTTATTTTTTCCCAGCATCGAAGCATTGCTGGCCAAAACGAATGTGCAGGCGGTGGCGACGTTCACCAGCACGTTCGATCACCGGCGCGTGGTGGAGGAATGCGCGCCGCGCGGTATTGACGTGATGATGGAGAAGCCGCTGGCGGTAAATTTGAAAGATGCCCGCGCCATGGCCGCCGCCGCGAAGAAGGGCGGCATCCAGCTGCTCGTGAATTACGAGACGACCTGGTATTCCGCGAATCAGGCCGCCTACAAAATGATCTGGGAACAGAACGCGATCGGGGATTTGCGCAAGTTCGTGGTCCATGACGGACATCAGGGGCCGAAGGAAATCGGTTGTCCACCGGAATTTCTCGCGTGGCTGACCGATCCAAAACTCGACGGCGGCGGCGCGTTGATGGATTTCGGCTGTTACGGCGCGGACTTGATGACGTGGCTCATGCGAGGCGAGCATCCGACTTCGGTTTTCGCCGTGACCCAGCAGATCAAGCCGGAGATTTATCCGAAGGTGGACGACGAGGCGACGATTGTGGTGACATATCCCAAGGCGCAGGGAATCATCCAGGCTTCCTGGAACTGGCCTTACAACCGGAAGGATATGGAGATTTACGGCCAGACCGGTTATGTGCTGGTGCCGAAAAATAATTTGTTGCGGGTGCTGAAGGGCACCCAGCCTGAAAGCGAGACGACCGTCCCGCCGCTGACTGGTCCGGAGGCCGATCCGATTTCCTATCTCGCGGCGGTGGTGCGCGGCGAAATAAAAAACACCGGCCTGTCATCACTCGAGGTGAACATGGTCGCCATGGAAATTCTTGATGCCGCGCGCCGGTCCGCCGAAACCGGGAAGCGGATTTATCTGCCGGCTGAACCTTCGTATCAGTGAGCGCAATTGCGCTGAACGGATTCGTCGCACATTTCAGACAATTTCCACCGGGCATTTCGGCAGCGCGTCGAGAAACGCCTGGCCGTATTGCTTGGTCAAAACGCGGTTGTCCAAAATCACCACGATGCCGGTGTCCGTCTTCGTGCGGATCAACCGCCCGACGCCCTGGCGAAATTTCAGAATCGCTTCCGGCAGGGAAAATTCGCCGAAGGAATTGCCGCCGCGCGCTTCAATCGCCTCCAGCCGCGCCTCGATCAGCGGATGGTCCGGCACCGCGAAAGGCAGCCGCGTGATGATGACGTTGGAGAGCGCCTCGCCCGGCACGTCCACGCCCTGCCAGAAGCTGTCCGTGCCGAACAGCACCGAGTCCACGTCGTCCTTGAATTTTTCCAGCAT
>CAZIFP010000407.1:0-2170 GCA_964538105.1 uncultured Bifidobacteriaceae bacterium | reverse complement strand
CGCCGCGGCTCAAAATCAAATGCGCGCCGAGGTCGAGCGCGCGGGCGTGTTCGGCCAGCGTGCTGCGATTGACTAGTTTCGCGCGCGCCTTCGTTAAAACACCCTCGTCGAATTCAGGAAACTGCGCGTAGAGCTTTTGCGTGAGGACGAGCTGCAGCACCGCGTCACCGAGAAATTCCAGCCGCTGGTTGTGCGCGGTCGCCACGTCGCTTTCGTGCGCGACGGACGGGTGCGTGAGCGCGAGGCGCAAAAGTTTTTCGTCACGGAATTGCAAACCGAGGCGATTCTGAAATGCGGCGAAGTCGGACACGGAATTTAATTTGCCGCCGGCTGTTCGACGGGCGGCGCGGTTTCAGCGACGGGCGCAACCGGATTCAATCCCCGTTCCAGCAGCATCGCCACATCGCGCTGGACTTCTTCGAGTTGATCCAGGCGCAGATTCGGGTCGGCGATGGTGAAGATGTCGCCGGTCTCCGGCTGCTCGTAAATAAACACGCGCTGACCGTCGCGGGTGATTTGTTCCTTCACCTTGAGTATGCGTTTGCGCTCAAGCATCACCGCCAGAATATACGCGGCGGGCGCGTAGCGCGGATCGTTCTGTTCGATGAGTTTGCGCAGCACCGTCTCGGCGGTTTCCTTCTGGATAGCGTCCACCGCCGGCGTGGGCGCTTCGTAAATCCCCTGCCAGTGCGAGATAAACCCGGCGCGGCTGCGCGCATTGCCGTCTTTTTCCGCGCACGCATCGCAGATGTCCGAACGGCGCAACTCCGGCGGCTGGTCGAAAAGCCGCGTGTGATACGGCTGTTTGTCGGCAAACGGCTGGCCACACCCTTCGCAGGCGTGCGCGCGGGATTGGATGTTCCACTCTTTCATGGGCGCAAAGATTTAACCATGAATGGCGCGGATGAACACGAAGAAAATTTGTGTCGCGCGACCCATCAGATTGCGAAATCAAAATCCGAGCAGCTCATGAAATAATGGCAGCGCGGACAGCGCAGCTTGCACTTCTCGTTGACCAGCTGGTGCCCGCATTGCAGGCAAAACCGCCAGTGCTCGCCGGAAATGTTCTGGTCGCCGCCACGGGGCACTCGGTTGCTGCAACTTTGGTCTTTGAAACTTTTTTGCTTCGACTTTCGCATGGAATAAAACGGTCACTGCGTCCGTCCAAACTTCTTCTCCAGCTCGCGGTAGTTCATTTCAATCAGCGTCGGGCGGCCGTGCGGGCAGGTGTAAGGCATCGCGCAGCGGCGCAAATCCTCGATCAGATTTTCCAGCTCCGCGCCGCCGAGAGGGTCGTTGGCCTTCACCGCGTGGCGGCAGACGGTCTTGGCCACGGTATGTTCGCCGAGCCGCGCGAGATTCACCTCGCGGCCGGCGGCGCGCAGCTCGTCCACCAGATCAAACACAAACCGGCGCGTGTCCGGCACCTTCACAAACGGCGGCAGTGCGTCGAGCAGAAACGTCCGCTCGCCAAATTCGCTCAAGCCGACGCCGAGCCGGGTGAGCGCGGCGAGCTGCTCGCGCAAAAACTGCGCGTCGCGCGGTGGCAGCTCGATAGTCTCTGGCAGCAATAATTTCTGCGACGGCGGGGAACCATTTTGTTCGAGCCGGTTCAGCATCTGCTCGTATAAAATCCGCTCGTGTGCCGCGTGCTGGTCGAGCAAAACAAGTCCGCGGTCGGATTCCAGCAGCACATACAGCTTGCCAACGACGCCGACGAGGCGCAGCGGGACGTTGAGCAACGGCGTGGGCGATTGCGGATTGCGGATTACGGATTGCGGAACCAGTTCCGGTGAAGATGGCGGATGGAGAATGGAGGATGGAGCTTTCTGCTCGGTTGCCGCCGGCGATGCGACCGCGAAGCCCATTTTCAAAGGCGTTTGTGCGGCAGGTGAAATTCGCGCCGGAGAAGTTGGCGAAGGTTTTAATTTTTCAGGAAAATTCGGCAGAGCTGGCGCGGAGGGTTCTGGCGCAAATTTCAATTCACTTGGCATGCTTGGCGTCTTGGCGGTTAAATTTATTTTCGCCGGCTCGGAATGAAACGCCAGCAGCGCATCATGCACGGCTTGGGCGGTGAATTTCCGCACTTCAAATTCGCGGTGGAATTTCACCTCGCGCTTGGCGGGATGGATGTTCACGTCCACGGCGGCGGGATCAATTTCGAGAAACA